>JAQYWN010000552.1 GCA_029379265.1 Rhizonema sp. NSF051 | reverse complement strand
ATTCGATATTTAGTTAAGTATAAAACTTGAAGATGTTAAAAAAATCTTTATTTTATTTTTGGATTGTACCCTTTACGTTGTTGATTTCTCAAACACCAGTTACTGCTTTACCGGGGCAAACAACAGACGAGGTAGGTGCTTGGATCAGGGCGCATCCGACATTAAGTCCTGATGTGGGAGAGCGATTTTTAGTGCAAAAGAGTGATACCGCAGCCCAGCGATTTATTTTTCAAGCATCTGTGTTCCCACCTGGCAAGGTGGAGTTTACCAAGGAGCGCAGCATAATTCGCAATGAGCGAATTGCTATGTATGATGCCATTAATGGCATGACATTTGAGCGTCTCCAGGAATCTTTACGAACAATTTATGGCATGGGTATATATCAAGACTTTAATCGCGCTCAACTTGTGTATCAGTATCCCAACCAAATTACAATCAATTCAGATCACCTTGCACAAACTCCAGCACGGGAAGCTTTACAAGGAGAGTTGCGGCTAGGCGATCGCTATGCTTACTGGATGGAAGTAGCACAACCTAAAGAAGGCAAAGCATTTGTCGGTCAAATGACTGTCTTGCTTAGGACTGATTTGAACAAGATGGAAGCGGAATTACGGAATCGATAATGTTGATGGCTGATTTCTCCTCATGACGAATGAGAGATATTCCAAGAACGAGCACGAAGATTAAGGGAGATTTACCGAAAAAATGACTACCAGAATATTTCGTACTGATGTTGGAAAATATAAGTTGCTGCGACTGAGATGAGCAGAATCCGCAAAGTACGAGAGAGTTTGACTACCGTCGCTGTATATAATGCACTCTATCCCTAGTGCGATGCTGCACCAACAACACTGAAAATTCCATGGATTGCTACACCCGACGACGTTCCGAACTGTCATGCGTCAGGTGCAGCACTATCCCAATGAAGGATCTCCAAAAAAATTATATAAGTTCAGGTTGTTGACAGTTCAGTGTCAATCGTCAGCTGCTAAAGACTGAACTTTTTTTATTTGGAAGTTCCTTACTTCACTTCAGCAGCAGCAAATTTGGCATGCTTACCTAGCTTAGCCGCAACAACGACATCAAAGGTTGTGCAAAGAGATAGTGTTGTGTCATCCTTCTTACTATATAAGTTAACCACCATTCCGGCTCCACCCGGCTGAATCCCAATAGGTGAAAGGTCTTTAACGTACAATTGACGCATCGTTTCACCACTACCTGGTTTACCTTTTACTGCGAGAAGTTGATCGATCTTTTGTTGGGCCGTTTCACCTGCTGCTAGCTTTAGTTCTTGGGCCGATGCTCGAGTGAGTGAAGGAGAAATCGCTTTAAATGGAACATCCGAGACTGTGAACATACCAAACAGAGCGACACTGGTGACCAAAGAAGCGAATTTCATTTGTGTTTCCTGGTTTTTTATGATCTCAACTACATAAAAGCATCTCAGTTGATACTGAATTTCATCTGAGACCAATTTGTGAATTATCTGAATTTATCCATTGAAAAAACTTAGTGTTGACTCAGCATTTACTCATAAATTTAGGCATTGCATAATGGTAAATGTAAGTTCGCTCATTCTTACCAGCCAGATTTGATTAAGTCCTACAAGGCTTACAATCCAGGCGCTGCAATCGATTCAGGCATTTTTGGCTCGCACAGAGCTTTTGCCATTTTATGATTTATGCTAGTCCTCTGCCCAATTGCTCGCCTCTCTTAGCCTTCTGTGATGGTCAAAAAGTTTACTTAAAAATAACAGTTTACTAAAAAAAGATCCTTGCTCTGTCTGCACAGAGAAGCTACTGAAATCAGGAAAAACGTCAAGATTCAGATTAGGGGGTATAGACTCGTGTGCGTAATGCAGGCGTTTATTCCTCTAGAGGATGATTTTTTCTATCCAGTTCCCTCAGAGATTGACGACAAAAACGCAGATGGACATTCACCCATAACAGGGTTGACGAAGACACAAGCGAAACTCTTACACCAATTTCAAAAATGTTTGCAACACATGAATCAATCATAAGGGCGAACAGCCGTGACGCTCGTTCGCATGATTGCGTCTCCCCTTGGGAGAAGACTCGCTAACGCCCCTACATGAGGATCTGTCGTATTCTTTTTTCGCTTTTGGTATTACACTCAAAACTTGCGAACATTGCTTCCAAAAACTACTACCCTGTGGAAAATTCTCCATAGAAGAGCGATCGTTCTCACCCTGATGATCGTTTTCTGAAAATTTCGTTTATATAAGAGTTCTGAAAGTTTTCCTAAGGAAATTTAAAAATCAAGCAAATAACCTTGTTACTCACTCTTCAAAGAATGGGCAATGGTTTTAACTGATAATCAGATTTCAGCTTTCAGTCTTTTTGTTCAGTAATAACAATTAGTGTAAATTTTGCCAATTACCAGAAAAGATACTTTCAGTTGCCATGGCAATTCTTAACAAATCTTCTTTCAGCAGTGGCGGCCAACTCACTCCAGCTTTATGCCCCGCGACAAACAGTTGTTGGGCTTTTATACTTAACTGGTACAAAGCGTAAGCCAGTTCTCGTTCTACAGTAGTAGCATCTTTAAGACCTTCAAACACCACTTTCAAAGCCAATAAAATTGAGGTGATTTGACCTGGGACTGGTGGAGTTGCCTGCTGTAGACGCATTAACAGGGCATCTGGATTTTCCTCGGTGATGATTGTTTGGTCAATAAGGAATTTGCGAGCAGTTTCGTAATTCATTGAAATGTATCATAATATAGTTCGTTTAAGTAATGATCAGTGTAAGCATTCAGTTATTAGCACTTTCATTGGTCAGCGAAGGAACGTGCATTGTATAACCCTTCACACATACCACCTAACTAACCCTTACAAATAATCCACGGCACTTCAAGCTTGAAATTACGGGCTGAATGCTTACGTTCTCGTTCATATTGCCCAAGAAACCTTCACTCCTCAAATCATTTGATTTTAAGGTGACTGCAAATGAGCAAATATGATGAATACATCTGGTAAGAGCAAGGAATTATATCATGTTCAGTAAATTAACCTTAATTATGTCTGAAGCCCTCCCCGCTCCTTACTGTGTTTTCTCTCCTCTCTCCGCTTGCGGGGAGGGGTTGGGTGTGAGGTTCTTCTATTGTGGGTGATTTTACGGACATTGTATTATATCAGGAATCTGGTGAAATAGTATTAATATCATCCCCGCATGTGGTTTGGAGATGTAAAGCCCAGCTTTTCTATGGTGGGTTGATAGAATGACTTGTACAAAGAGCAAACATGATATCAAACTTCTGGTTCTATACCAGCTGCTCGTAGTTGTGCGGTAAGCCTCTCAGCACGTTGCCGTTCTTGCTCAGCACGTTGCCGTTCTTGCTCGGCTAATTCAGAACCCCAGAGGAGCATCTGTCCTTGTTCATCCCACCACCGTAACCAGTATCCTGTTCGGTTTTCACGAGTTCCTTGCCAAAAGCCGAGGGATAGATTCATTTCCGCTATCCAGTAGCGGTTGTTTTCCTCAGGTGGTTGCAATAAATACTGTCCGGCGTTATCCAATCGATAAACTTCGAGATTACCTGTATCAGGTTCAAAGATGACGTAGTTGGGTACTTTTAAAATACGCTCATAGTAAAACCATTTTCCCGGTGGATAGGTTGGTTTGACAGAGTACTCTGTAGCATCAGTATCGGAAATAAATTCCATCACAATCACTGGCATATCTCCCTGTAATTGTGGCGTATAACTACGTTTCACCTCTTCTCGTGTAACACGGAGATTAGGTACATATGCCCAATCGGGAGCTTTAACAACAATTTTGCCGTTCATAGTGGCGCAGATGCCGTAATTTGTGGGAGTCAAGGTATTTTCGGGTAATCTACCAGTGACTTCCAGACTTTCAGTTAAAGCGGCGGCAAGAGGAGGTTGGTTAATATTATCCACTGGTGCATCTGGTAGTACATAATCATCAGGTAATTTTTCCCAAGTTATTTGGTAATCTCGAGTCGCAGTAGCAATCATAATCAGGTTTCCTTTCAATTTTTAAAAAGGTGGATTTTCACCTTCACTTAAATCATTGCTTTCAGGAGAAAGGAGAGGAGTTAGAGAAGGAGTCGATTCCTCGTCTACTTCTAAATCGCTTTCTTCGAGAGTTTGATGCGGTATTGCTGCAATAATGGCATCAATCACTTTTGACACGGGTACAATCTCGATATCAAGGTTAGGATATTTTTGCCCCTTAGGCACGATCGCTCGTTTAAATCCCAGTTTTGCGGCTTCTTTCAACCGCAATTCCATTTGTGAAACGGAACGGACTTGTCCCCCCAACCCAACTTCTCCAATCAAGACGGTGCCAGGATCGACAATCCGATCGCGGAAACTAGCAACAATGGCGATCGCGATGCCCAAATCCACTGCTGGTTCATCTACACTCAACCCACCTGCGGAAGCGACGTAAGAATCTAATTTTGACATGGGAATGCCTACCCTTTTTTCTAAAACTGCCAGTATTTGCACGAGGCGGTTGTAGTCTACACCTGTTGTTGAACGACGCGGTGAGGTATAACTGGTAGGACTCACCAAAGCCTGCAACTCGACAACAATAGGACGAGTTCCTTCGCAAGCTACGACAATGGCAGTACCGGGGGCTGGTTCATCACGGTTACCTAAAAATAACTCGGAGGGGTTGGGGACTTCTCGTAGTCCGTTATCCACCATTTCAAAAATACCGATTTCGTGAGTGGCTCCGAAACGGTTTTTGACTGTCCGTAATAATCGATGGGAGGCAAAGCGATCGCCTTCAAAATACAATACTGTATCTACTAAGTGTTCCAACACTTTTGGTCCAGCAATTGCGCCTTCTTTGGTGACGTGTCCCACAATTAACATGGTGATATCCTCGTGCTTCGCCACCTTCATTAAAGCCGCAGTGCATTCCCTTACCTGAGCCACCGAACCCGGAGCAGACGTGAGGGCAGGAAAGAATACTGTTTGAATACTGTCAATCACTGCAACATTCGGTTTCAATGAGTCAATTTCCCGTAGAATTTCTTCTAAATCTGTCTCGGGTAATACATATAAATCAGCCCCTTGAGTTTCCGATGTTTGGGCAAGTAGTGTTTCTTTTACTACTTCAACATTTTCATTTTCTACGACTTCCACTCGTTTCGCCACACCCAAGCGAGAAGCTCTCAACTTAACCTGTTGTCCTGATTCTTCTCCAGAGATATAAAGGATACGGTATCTCTGCGCCAACTCATTTGATACTTGCAATAATAAAGTAGATTTGCCGATACCCGGATCGCCTCCAATCAGCACCATAGAACCCGGTACGACTCCACCGCCCAGTACGCGATCCAGTTCGCCATAGCCAGAAGCCCAGCGAGTCACCTGGCGATCGCTAATTTGGTCAAAAGTCAGAGAGGCACGAGCCTTGGCTGGTTTACTTGGAGCTTTGCCGTTGGTTTGCTGGGCGTGCCAACTACCCACCCCTCGAGATGGTATATCTGTAGATGATTGGATGGCAAGCTGTTCTTCTAGAGAATTGTAGGTGCCGCAAGCTGGACACTTACCGAACCATTGGGGAGATTCGGCTCCACATTCGTTACAAACGTAAGAGGTTTTTGGCTTTGCCATTCTTAATCTTATTAATTAATCTTAATTTTTACTTAATTCTTCAAAGAAACTGAAATCCAATCATGACAGTAGATGTATGTTTTTCCCATTTAATTTGTGGAATGATATCTTAATAA
>JAQYWN010000551.1 GCA_029379265.1 Rhizonema sp. NSF051 | reverse complement strand
AAAACATGTTTGATTTCTTTTAATAAAACAGAAAGTATCAACTATGAATTGAGGACTCAAAAGCATGACTGCAACCTTGATGAGGGTGCCTAATTTTTGCAATACTCAATGGGTGAGCTTTATTGGCGGAGAAGGAATTGTACGCAGCTATAAACCTGAAGAAGGCACATGGATGTATCTTATTGAGATGGCATTAGGGCTAGAGCTTGACTTTGGCAGAGTTGGTGCAGAAACCAAGATACTCCTCACCCAGGCAGATTTGCGGCATTCCTCTGATCCGCTAGCTGACTTCATACAGGGTTGATGTAAATACAAACACTCAAGCATTTTTAAGGAAGATTTGTGACAGTTCAATCACTTAGCCCTGCTCCCACGGGTAGCAAATCACTCGTATTGAGTAAGAGAAATGTAGCCTTCTTTGGTACCGTTCATGTTCTTTCCCTGCTTGCTCCCTGGTATTTTTCCTGGTCAGCATTGGGTGTTGTGATCGCGCTCCATTAGTTGCTGGGCAGCATCGGTATTTGTTTAGGCTATCATCACAGATACATATCATTCGTACATCGACCGATATACGATTATATTGCTGACCCTGCCGTCACCACCGCAGGCATTGCTAGCTGCAAAAAGAGATTCAGTATTGAATAAATGTTCCGTGACTTTAAGAGTGGGGGTTATAATTTAGAGTCAACTAACGTCTCTGGCAATCGGTTAATACCTTTGATTTTAATTATAGTGTTCGCGTATACATGAGCTACGTTTAAAGGACAAAGAATTAAGAGAAAAGGGGTGCATAAATATGTTGGTAGAGTGAAAGAATATGGGCGAATTCAGAGAAGACATAGTAGTTTTTATATTGGTTTATAGGCACAAGACTGGGTTAACTTTATATCCTGTCTGCGTTGTAGCTTTCCTGTCACCCATCTTAGGATAAAAAAACGTTTTCATCCTAAAAAAATCTAAAATATCGGCAAAATTTTCTCTGAAAAAATGGCTTTTTTACGTCTTTAGTAAGAGCGTTTGTCATCAATATTCATTTAATATCTATAGTTATAAAGTCCCCAAAATTGAGGTGAAAAAGCCCAAAGACCGTATTTAAGCCACATTCAAGGGCGATATCTGGCTCACGTTCGCTCTTAGTAATCGTTTGAGCCAATTGAGTAAGTCAATGGACAGGGCGGCTTGACTAAGGACACCCGGTTTTTTCCAAGATTTCTCTCATCCTTGCAAATTGACTCACCAAACTGTTTAATAAGTCTCTTTAAGCAGGACAATCGCGGTTCTAAAGATTTATAGAGATGTCTGCGACAAGCCAATCCCAAAGTCTACGCCGCTAAGTGATTTGGCTGTCGGAAGTAGGTTTGCGTAATCCTTTTGTCTATGTACTTAATTTAGGAGACAAATGTGAATATGATTCAGATCCAGTTGGAATAGTGGCAAAACTTACTGGACGAACCGTTGAAGCAGCTTGACTTTTGCCCTGTAAACTGAAATATTATGAGACAACTTGTTATCGCTGAGCGCGTATGCCTCATTGGTCACATCCTGGCAAAGGTTTTTGGACTGGTAGGTATTTTACTGGTCGTACCTAATGCCGAAATTATTTTGAACCTGGGGGGGGTTGGAGAGACAGCCATGCAAATGAGTATGGCTAACGGTGGCGTGATAGATATTCTTTTCGGGACAATAGCTGTTTCGATTTATGCCTACCGCCTGCTGGGATGGGTCACTACGCTTGCGTTTCTGCTGCCAGCTGTATCGATATCAGTCATAAGTGAATTACTGGGAACTAGCACCGGCTTTCCCTTTGGAGACTACAGTTACCTGAGTGGCTTGGGATATAAAATTGCAGGGCTAGTACCGTTTACAATTCCTTTATCCTGGTTCTATGTGGGTTTGTCTTCCTATCTCATTGCTCGTGCAGGTCTGGGTATAGCAGCAAAACCTAGTTTAGTGCGCCACATAGGTGCTATCGCCTTGGGGGCATTACTGTTTACCTGCTGGGACTTTGCTTTAGAACCAGCCATGAGTCAAACGAACCTACCTTTTTGGTATTGGGAACATCCAGGAGGGTTTTTTGGGACACCCTACCAAAACTATGCAGGTTGGTTTGGCACTAGTGCCTTGTTTATGAGTGTGGCAGCACTATTGTGGAGAAACACACCAATTAAATTAGAGCGATCGCAACTCAGTGTACCGCTGATTGTTTACCTCAGCAATTTTGCCTTTGCCGCCGGACTCAGCTTGGGATCTGGGTTTGTCATCCCAGTTTCCTTAGGCTTAGTACTTGGTGTGCTTCCTGCTCTAGTGCTTTGGTGGAGAGGCAAGAGCGGAGACGTTCGATACTATCTCTCTAATACAAGCAAATTGCTTGGCGATTCAACTGCAGCGCGTAATGGGAACTGTCAACAACCCACAGGTATAAGCCGTGGGCTTCAGGACTTCGGTTCTAATATTACACATAGCTAGTACAACATCGAACTGACAGTTTTCACACTAATTGAGTTACAGAAGGTAGCTATGAATCAGGATATCGAACTAACTTTAGAGCAAGAATTTATCCCTTTAAGCTTTACCGAGCAAGTGCAGCAAATGTCCCGCGAACAAGCTCAAGATTCAGCATAATAAGCACATGATGATTCGGGAAAAGATGTATCAGGAGATTCTCAAACACGAGTGGAATTTAGATCTGGATTTCGCCTCTACGTAAAACCGGGAAGCAATCCTTACTTTGCACAACTGAGTCATTCGTTACATTCACAAAACTTGGAGTATTAACCATGTCAGCTAATAAAAACAGCACCTACTCAATGTCTTCAACACCCACAAATAAAACGTCTCAAACTATAAGGATTGGTGATAGCAATGCCGATTAAAAAACAACCAACTCCCACCCCGAACCGCCTGGTCAGTAACACTTTTCTCTTGCTGGCAGTTTTGTTCCTGATCGTAAATTTTATATTGCCTTTTGTCTTAGGTCCTCAGATTCCCGGTGTTCCCTATAGCCTGTTCATCCATCAGGTTCAGGCAGGGGAAGTTGAGCGGGTGCAAGTTGGCCAAAACCAGATTCAATTTCAATTGAAAACGGTCGATGGCAAGGCTGGATCTGTATTCTCTACTACACCCATCTTTGATTTGGGATTGCCCAAGTTGCTTGAAGAGAAGGGTGTTGAATTTGCCGCTGCTCCTCCGCCCAAAAATGGATGGTTTACTAGTCTTCTGGGCTGGGTAATTCCACCTCTGATTTTTGTGGGAATCTGGCAGTTTTTTATCAGACGGGGTGGTGGTGGACCCCAAGGTGTTCTCTCAATTGGTAAGAGCAAAGCCAAAGTTTATGTGGAGGGGGAATCTGCCAAAACGACCTTTGCAGATGTGGCTGGAGTAGAGGAAGCCAAGACTGAGTTGGTTGAGATTGTGGATTTTCTCAAGACTCCAGGACGTTACACCCAGATTGGGGCGCGGATTCCCAAGGGAGTGCTGCTGGTAGGTCCGCCTGGGACTGGTAAAACGTTGCTGGCGAAAGCGGTGGCAGGGGAAGCAGGCGTGCCGTTCTTCAGTATCTCTGGGTCTGAGTTTGTGGAACTTTTTGTTGGTGTGGGTTCTTCACGAGTCCGCGATCTGTTTGAGCAGGCGAAGAAACAGGCTCCCTGCATTGTATTCATTGATGAATTGGATGCGATCGGCAAATCTCGTAACAGTGGTGGGTTCTACGGTGGCAATGATGAGCGAGAACAGACACTCAACCAGTTGCTAGCAGAAATGGATGGGTTTTCAGCGGAAGATGCAACAGTGATTGTGCTGGCTGCCACAAACCGCCCTGAAGTATTAGACCCTGCTCTCTTGCGTCCTGGTCGATTTGACCGTCAAGTGTTGGTCGATCGCCCGGATCTGTCGGGACGAGAAGCAATTCTCAAAATCCATGCTCGGAAAGTAAAGCTGGGTGAGGACGTGAAATTGGCGGGAATCGCGACTCGCACCCCCGGTTTTGCAGGCGCAGATCTGGCAAACCTGGTGAATGAAGCGGCTCTGTTAGCAGCCCGCAATCAACGCTCCCAGGTTGCTCAGGAAGACTTTGCCGAAGCGATCGAGCGGGTGGTAGCAGGTCTGGAAAAGAAAAGCCGTGTCCTCAACGACAAGGAAAAAAAGATTGTTGCTTACCACGAAGTCGGTCATGCTCTGGTCGGTTCTCTGATGACCGCGAGTGGTCGAGTTGAGAAAATTTCTATCGTCCCTCGGGGTATGGCAGCACTGGGTTACACTCTGCAACTACCAACAGAAGATCGGTTCCTCATGGACGAAGCAGAACTCCGAGGTCAGATTGCCACCTTGCTTGGTGGCCGCTCAGCCGAAGAGATTGTGTTTAACAGTATTACTACTGGTGCAGCCAATGATTTGCAGCGGGCGACGGATCTGGCAGAGCGCATGGTGACTACCTACGGAATGAGCAAAATCTTAGGCCCGGTGGCTTACCAGCAAGGACAGCAGGCAATGTTTCTGGGCAATGGTGCGCCCAATCCCCGCCGGATGACAAGTGAAGAAACGGCACAGGCGATCGACCGTGAAGTGAAGGAAATTGTGGAAACGGCTCATCAGCAAGCTTTGGATACACTCAAGCTCAACCGAGACTTACTGGAGGCGATCGCCACTCAACTCTTAGAGACAGAAGTTATTGAGGGTGAAAAACTGCACAGTTTGCTCTCGCAGATTCAATCTGCAAACAATTGATTTTGCACAGGGCACGGAGCGCTGTGCCAAATTTGCTTGGGTCAACATTCCAGTTGGACGAGCTAATTATAAATTTCTATGAGATGCGAATGGCTATTAATGGGTGTTCGTAGTACAGGGCGTTGTACACAAAGGATTTTATGAAAACATTATTAATTTACCCTCAGTTTCCCCAATCTTTTTGGTCTTACGATCGCTTTATGAAAATTGCCGGACTCAAAGCCGTCTTGCCTCCTTTGGGAATGATTACAGTAGCAGCTCTTCTCCCTAAAGACTGGGAAATTAGATTTTGCGATCGCAATGTCAATCTGGAAACAGAGGCTGATTGGAAGTGGTGTGACCTAGTAATCCTTTCTGCAATGCTGGTGCAAAAACCAGATTTCCATGCCCTGATTCAAAAAGCGGTACGCTTAGGGGGTTGTCTCTTTCATCTGAGGCTAATTTGATGTAAAAGCTTTGATGGTAAAGCATTGTACATTATTTTGCTCTTCTTTTTTGTTTAAGTCCCGTTAGTAGAGAGTAAAGGTATTGGTGGAACTGAGATCGGAGACCAAAATACTTTAATGAATTTCATTCCTACGCGCTCCATCAATGAAATTGCTAGAGAGTATGTAGAAGGCTTCTGGACGTTGTATGAACCCAAGAACTATCTCAGACGCTGTTTTCAGCAATGTCTCAGTATTAACTCGCCTAGAGGGAGAAAGCAAACCATGCAATTTTCTCCAGGCAAAGGGTTGCAGCTCGTTGCTCAGTTAATCTGGCATCAAGGCTTACGGCGACCTGACATTCGCTTACAGTTCTGGCGACAGCTTTGGACGATTCTAGTTAAAAAGCCACAGGTTCTCAATATGTATTTAGGTCTATGTGCCGCAGGAGAACATTTTTGGGAATACCGCACTTTAGCTAGAGAACGGATTACTCAACAATTAGGCTACGACCCATTGAAAGTCCCTGTGCTACCTGAGCTTGAACCTATGCTTTTAAAAAATTAAAAATTAAAATAATTCTTAC
>JAQYWN010000550.1 GCA_029379265.1 Rhizonema sp. NSF051 | reverse complement strand
CTTGAGTAGGGGAGTAGGGGAAGCAGGGGGAGCTTTCTTGAGTAGGGGAAGCAGGGGAAGCAGGGGAAGCAGGGGGAGCTTTCTTGAGCAGGGGAAGCGAGTTGTATCAAGATTTTCGTGAAATGGTATAACGACTGGCGTTGGGGTTCCCCCCGTTGTAGCGACGTTCGTAGCGTCACCCGAAGGGCTTGCCGTAGGCATCGCTTTCACCTCTAAAAAATAAGTCCAATGACAAATTCTGATTCTTGTGTTAGTTCACTAATTCAGGCATTTGTCAAGACTAATTTAGATGCGTTTGCCCTGACTTTAAACCCACCCCGCAGATGATTCTTTTTCTTCCTACCTTCAGCACGGATGCTGGTGACTCACAGCTGCCTTTCTTTGTAAAGACTCTGCAGCGTGATATTATTATGTCTTTTAGCTAAGAATTAAGCTGCACTACTTTGCTCAAATTCGGTTAGGAAGCGGAAAGCCTTGACAATAGAGCGGACGGACTCTGTGGGGGAAGTGTTGTAGAACGATTTCCATGCACTTGCTTTATCTTCATCGTAGCGATCGCTTCTATTCGGATGTCCCTCCAACCATGCTAACCGTACAGCATGACCGATTAACACATCCAACACGATATATTCTTCTATTTGTAAGTTAGGGTTACGAGATGCGATCGCGGCTAATTCCATTAATGTCTCGATACAGACTTGACGGTACTCGGGAGCCTCTATCTTATTTAAAAGATGCTCTACGAGTAGAGCAAAGTTCTTTTCTCCCTGTGTCATCTCCGACAGCATTAACTCACTATCCAAGCGATTGCGACGCTCTAGTTTATCACCGATGACCAGACCTTTACAATGACCCATTAGACGCCAAACTTGTTTAAAGAAGTCTTTTGGCACACGTCCCGTTGCACCTTCAGAGGAGCGAAACCGTCGCCAACCACCAGGCGCAACTTCTATTTCCTCAACAAGTGCAGGTTGCACCACCCAATCAATCTCACTTTCTTTTTGTTTGACGTGCAGTGATTCCTGTTTGCGTAACAGTTGACTGATACCAGCATATCCAAGTAATACTTGACGTAAGCGTGTTTTCACTTCAAAAGGCGAAAGTTGCATCAAATGTTCGTATGCTTCATCTTGAGTGACTTTTATCTCTCCTGCAAGTTCACTGACGATTAACAGGATGAAATAGCCAACTCTGAGTGTTAGTAATCCTTTGAATAGTTCTGGTTCTGACTTAATAGAGATCCCTAAATAAATGAGGATTTCTTGAGTCAAGACACGATCGCGTATATCCTCACGACAAAAATGATTGATTTTCTCAACTATTTCGTTGTACGGCATCGGCACAGTGATCAACGACGCTTCACTGTATGCCTTCCCCACGGCAATTTGCTTACCCTGTACCACAATAGTTGTCACTGCGTCTGATAAACCAATATCAACCATCTGACGCAACCCTGCCGCACGACGTACAACTGCCCAAAGACCTAATTTCCCTGCATTGGTGTAAACTTCATCCAGTAAATCTGCTATTGTCACGGGATACGTCCAACCTCCCAGACATGTATCAAACTCAAGTTTTTGCAAACGAGTCAAAGCCTGCAACAATTCTATTTGCTCGTAAATATTTTCTGAAGAGCGTAAAGAAGAAAGCACGCATTCCCAGCTAGTTTCGCACTCCATCTGGAATTCTTGAGTATGCCCTAACTGCAAGTTTTTCTCCGGGTAATAACTCAGGTAAGCTCTGCGTGGTGCCGTATCTTTCACTACATACTCGGATTCCCAATCCTGTAGAAAATCAATCCTCTGTGTCGCTGCTGTCAGCATCAGTTGATTGATTCGCCCCAATTTCACCCGCACACCATTACAAATACCATCCTTGAGTTCCTGCATCAAGGTAAGCAATGCTTCATTTCCTCTTTCCAACATGGTGTGAGTCAACATTAAAATTAGCGTAGGGCGTCCCAAATCGCTCCAATATTTTTGCATGTAAGCGAGTTCACTTCTCAGTTGATCCACGAAGAAATTATAATCAAGAGTTAAGTAGAATTGCTGAGAGTCTAAAAACGATGGTAAAAACACAACAGTTTCATCTCGAATCCGAAAGATTCGAGATGTTGTTAAACTCCGCAACCGCCGTACTGGACGTCCAGTCAAACTAAGTTTGTCATTACGCCCAATTTGGGTGAAAATAGATGAAAGTTCGCTAGCTTGTCGGACTTGGATCGGTTCTACTTCCTTAGCTGTTTGTGTAGAAACGCCGTGAACTTCCAGCAAGAGTTGTAAATCTTCATCTTCTGCAAGCATTGCAATTTGTACCAAAGCCTCGCGCTGTTTTCCCACACACAGGTGTCGTCGTAGCGGATCAATATCCCCAACTGCCAGTAATCCTTCACTCAGCATTTGACTGAGAAAATACAAACTCTGCGCCCAAACTAAGGGGAGATTTTCGTTTGGCACACGTGGCTGACTTTGAGGATTTAATTTTTCCGCTTCTACATTTTCGGCCTCGACGTAATAAACTTCTGGGAGCAAATGCAATCCATCCCGTTCAACAACTAAGGAATTTAAACGTTCTTGGTAATGTTTAACTTGTTCTTCTTTGCCGCTAAACAAACCATCCAAAAGTAAATAGGTGAAAAATAAAGGCCATTCGCACTCAATATGCTCAAATTGTTTGAGTTCCGATGGTTCGTAGTGCAAGCGGTGTTTGTCTTCTAAGACAGTTTGGTGTCCATCTCGCAGGAAACGTTTGCAACCGTATTTACCTTCAAGTTTAGTGATAATCTCGTTGCGAGTGCGTTCGCGTAGCGTCTCCGAAGGAGAATCGCTTAACTCCACATCTTCCACCGCAAAGGCGGGAAAACTAATGATGCTTAACAGCGCCGCATCAATTTCTTTTGAAGACGATTCTCGTGGTAATAGAGATTCTAGCGTAATTCTGGCACGGGCAATTTCATCTGGCAGCACATGAATCACCGATGCTTGACTACCACGGACGCCAAATAAATCTAAGCCATTGATTGCTTCCAAGGCGGCTTTTGCCATACCGACAGAACTCGCGTTTAATTCTGCTTTGCCACTGTTGATTTTGTTACCTCTTTCCCAAATACCGTAATCAGGTGTGCGGTAAGCCCGTCCAATGTAGTAAACTAGATTTTGAACAAAATTCACTTCATCTAGCGTGAAAATTATCTGAAATCCAGAAGCAGTCATTTGTGCCAACATCAGTAAGAATATCGACGTGGCATCAATTTGCAGATGTCCCCAGCGATCGTCGCCTACAACGATATCGCCAGTTGCCGTATTATATTTAGCGTGTAATGCATCTAGCGGAGACTGAGTATGCTTGAATCGTTCTACTTTCAAACTTTGTCGCATCATTGAAAATAGCAATCCACGCATCAGTTTGATGACGCTGTGTTCTAGTTCATAGGTACGTCCCTTATCTTCATCAACCTTGCGGTATGCGATCGCCAGTCCCCAAACTGCCAGAATACTGTACACATTGTCACGCACCCAAGCATCGGTGTAATCCCCGTGGGCAGTTATTGCTGTACTTGCAGGTAGCAATCCAGTAATCGGGTTTTGACGTGTTAAGATGATGGTCTTGATTTGCTGGTAATAATTCTCCAGGCGCGTTTGCAGTTGGGTAGCTGTTTTCATAATTTAGATGTGACAACTATTCGCGTTCTTAGACTTTGTGGAAGTGAAGTGAATTATTCAAGCAAAACTAAAACAAGTTCGGGAATCGACTAGGATAGTACAAATGCGGGTTGGTTAAATGTATTCTCTCATATGAAAAGGCTTCTGCCAATAGCATCTTAGACGCCAAGTTTAAAACTGCTGTAAGTTGGGTTTTGAGAAGTCGCGTCGTTTGTTTTTTGTCAGACTGATAATACCTAACTTGTATAGCGCTAACTTAGTTTTAACATTATTGGCTTGTCGTGACATGTAATTTCGCGTCACGACAAAGCTTAACACTCATGGATATCTAGAAATCTGAATCGATATATTCCCACCTATCGTTGTTAGGTTGGTAGCGTTAACTCAGGCGATTCATCTCGTACGACTTTATCTTTATTCTACCTACCTTTTTTGAAAAATTGCCGATAGAGACGCAATAACCACTACACTGATGAGATAAGAGTAAATGTTTGTAGTGCGGTTTACAAAGTCTTCAAAATGGAAACAGGTTCTTTTTTCCTGGATTTCTTTTTTGATTGGGCAATCAACTTGGACGAAGATTCCTGCGGTTTAACTTCCGTTTGGTCGGCAACGTTCACAAAATACTGGTCGAGAAGGATAGCAAATGCGTTCGACCACTATTTGGCATTCTTTACAGACAAATCGGTACACTCTTTGTCGAATGGCACGAATGTGTGCTTTGACATAAACTTCCTTGTTGTCCACTTTTTGTTCTTGCGATCGCATAGGTATGGCTGATTTATCCGATATTGTAAGGTTTTTAGAAGTAGAGCGTGAGCGTTACGTTTTAGAAGCATCCCAATTAGAGCGTCGCTTGTCTTTTATTAGCGACCAGATCAGAACTTTGTCAGCTCTAATATCAGGGTATGCTTTGGAAGAGCAGGTGAGTTCGCAAATTTTGCGGCAGTTGCCTGATGCATCCAAAATAGAAGCCGTACTCGAAGAGCCTCTAGAGGCAATTATCGACGAGAAACCTCAACCTTCACCATCAGTAAAACCTGACATTTCCGATATTCCTAAACTCGCTATTCCCAGAAAACCTAACAGCTTGCCGCTTTTAAGCGAATATCAACAGTACTCTCTACAGAATGCTGTCTTGATTCTAATGCGCTCTTTACCTGATAGGCATATTCACATTGATGCCGTTGTCCGGGATATTCATGGGGATAAGTTAACGTCACAACAGTTTAAGACAGCTAAAATCACTCTTAATAAAATTCTTTCTATGGGCAAACAAACAGGCTTATGGTATCGCGTTCTCGATACTCAAGGCGTGTACACTTTGAACTATGAAAAGGGCGTGACTAGCGAAAAGCCGACTACCAAGTTGTAAGTTAGTAGCTTTTTGAACTTCGTTGGTAACAGAGGATTAGGTATTGGACTAATTTCTTATCCCTGGAGCTTAGACTAAACGCATGACAAAGTGGCTCAGGATAACTGAGTCACAAGCTTTAAACTCCAAAATTGATTATCGTTGGGTTAAGCAGGCATTTCAATTCCGATTATTAAGGCGGGGAAGAGACGAGCGTCGCTCGTCTCTTCCCCGCTTTTGAGATTATCGTAGGAAGCTATGCCTTTCTTTTGTAAAAACACAGAAAATGTGTTCGCGTATGATTCACGAGAATGAAAGAAAATCTTCATGAACTTACTTTTTATCTTTCGTTAGTAGGGCTTCGTACAAATCTGCCCAGCTTTGTTGAAGAGAATCACGGTACAGAAAAAATTTATCGTCTGATTACAGATTTAATGGATATTAGCACCTATCCAGCCTTACTTCTAGCTCAAGAGTATCACCAACGTTGGGAGGCAGAGAATACCTTGGATGAATGAAAAGTTCATCTTAAATGCTCGAAAAATCCTCGTGAAGTAGTCCAAGAAATTTATGGCTGGTTTTTGGGACATTATTGCATACGTGCAACCATAACCGAGCAGCATTGAAGTAAGTCGGTATAAATAAATGAAAAGATATTTTTGGGTTGGTATGCTCTCATTATGTTATAATTGCATTCTCACACGTAAAAAAAACTTACT
>JAQYWN010000549.1 GCA_029379265.1 Rhizonema sp. NSF051 | reverse complement strand
TCTTCCGCTTAATTATTTGTCACATACTTGTAAAATTTCCCCTCGACTTACTTATTAAATTGGTTATATTCGGAGACACTTCTATTGTATTCAGCACTTGATATGGAATCATGAAAACTTAAAATGCGATGAGTCTACATTAGAGGATGTTTTAAAAGTTGAGGGGCTGTAGTCAGAAAGCTCACAAGGATAAACCTGAAATTTATAGATCCCAGCACCACACGCAAACGAATGACCAAAGCATACCCTAGCCATTTGACGTAGGAACATTGGAAATTAATAGCAGACCGTCTCAGAAGACTCGCATGATTTTCGACTTGCTTCGACTTTTAAAACATCCTCCTACAAAAATTATTATAAACAAAAGACATATTGTTACCATGATTGAAGTCAAAAAACCTTCTGATTTGTTATTTTAATACTTTTTCACCTCTTTTAAGAATGAAATAGCCTTGCGTAGAAAACAAAGTGCATTATGATTAGAAATGTGACTCAGTGGGAAGATATATCTCGGATTCGCACTAACCCTTTACCGCAGATTTTGGCGATGCCCCTAGGGGCTTGCCGCTTACGGCTCGCCCGTAATGAGTGTTCTCAACTTGTATCGTGACCTAGGGTTTGAAAACATGGCTCAAGCGCAACGACTATGCTCCTTTGGTCTAGACACACTCCTGCAACTTTTTAGAATGAAATAGCCCTGCTGGCAACAAGTGCGACTCCGACTTATTTTGCTCCCGATCGCGTTCCAAGTTTTCATAATCCCAAGGGTTTTTATACTTTAGTTGATGGCGGAGTCGTCGCTAATAATCCGGCGAATTTAGCGATGATGCTAACACCATATAAAAATGGCCATCTCCCCAAAAATTATAGTCAAAAATTACAACAATTACTGATGTGACAATGCGCGGGTGCGGAATGTGGGTTACAACTATCTTGGAGCAAGTATACAAAACGGGTCGCTTTCGTCACAGAGGATTTTAAGCAAACGATGGAAATTGTGTTTGATGATTATTTACCGCAATGGAATTATACTTAGGACTTATGCATTGACAAGAAAAACCAAATATGGTGTATAGATTTTAGGCATTTAACTTTGATTTTGCGAGACTTTTCAGGCGATCGCTATTTATACCAAAGATGATTGTTCAAAGTCTGAAACGACCTGTTTTCGTTAATGCACAGGATGATTCCTTTGTACAGTGCGTAAGTCCTAATACTGTCAAGCCACAGAGCCAATAATTCTGGAGCTTATTTAATCCATATTCTTTAATTGTTTGGTTCGACACCGGGGTTTTGTCTCTTCTTTGCGGTTTTACGCTCACAGATGCAGCACTGGCGACAAGTGCGACTCCGACTTATTTTGCTCCCCATCGCGTTCCCAGTTTCCATAATCCCAACGGTTTTTATACTTTGGTGGATGGCGGCGTCGTCGCTAATAATCCAGCAAACTTGGCGATGATCGAAGCATAAATTGGTAGACAAGAAAAAAAATAAGTTTTAAATACAGAGGATATCTTAGTCGTCTCCTTGGGTAAAGGTTCACTGACAAGCGTCTACCCTTATGACGAAGTGAAAAATTGGGTACTCCTGCAATGGGGAAGACCACTTTTAAATATTGTGTTTGATAGTGGTAATGAAGTAGTGGCCGGAGAATTAGAAAGATTGTTTGAGTCAAGTTCCGAAGATAGTAAAAGTTCTTATTATCGCTTTCAAACATTCCTCACAAATGAACAGGAAGAAATAGATAATCCTCATCTCGAAAATATTCGTTCCTTAAAACTATTAGCAAATAGATTAATTGCTGAAAAAAGTCAACAAATAGATGAGTTGTGTAGTCTTTTATTAGAAGAACCCTAAGAGGGTGTTTGAAAAGTTTTGAGGGGTCAAATTTTATGCTAGTCGCCTCACCATGATCCGGATCATGGCAAGGTAAAGAAACGTCTCCGATGTTTGTGGCAGAAGTTCATAGTCTGTTGACCAATCGGCGACACCCCATAAACTTTCTCGTAAGTTCGCTCCACCACCCAACTTTTTTGAGCAAGACAAAGCCCTTGGTTTGTTTCGGTCGCAGCACCACCTGCGCTTGGGCAACGACAAATGTCCATTACCCACATCATGAAGTCTGGACCATCAAAGCCGCCATCAGCCCAAATGGTGGTCAACTGAGAAACCTTATCGCCCATTTCTTTGACGCGCTTGAGCACTTGTTTGCCACCTGAGCTTAGGCGATCGCATTATCTACAGGATGCGGCTAAACAAGAATTTTGTTGAATAGAGGCTGTAGTGGTGTGTAGTCACGGCTCACTAAAAATTCTGGTCTTGGTTGTCCCTTGAAGCTTGGTATATTGTTTATGCTGTTATAAGAGATAATGAGGAGCCTGCGGTCATAGGGAGAAATGTTGGGTGCTGATGCGTGTACTAAATTAGGGTGAAAGAAAAGGACAGACCCTGAAGGGCCTTTTGGTGCGACTATACCTTTTTCAATAGCTAGTTTGGCAATCGTTTCTTTACCGAGAGAGTACTTGAGAGCAGCACGGAAATTAGACTTCCAGTCTTTTTTTTGGTCCTTAACTTCAGATGACTCTATTTGTCCCAAGTGAATAAGGCTCTCTTTGTGAGAACCAGGAATGAAATACATAGGTCCGTTAAACTCATTACATTCATCTAAAAAAACCGTAACACTTAAGGCCTTAGGGGATGGCATACCGTCTTCTTTATCCCAAAATACAAAGTCTTGATGCCACGGCCACAAATCTCCTCCAAAAGCCGCTTTAAAGTTGATTTTAAATTGGTAGACATATACATCGCTATTGAGAATTTCGCAGGCAGATAATAGGAGACTGGGGTGCCGAACCAAGGAATCAAAAATTTCTGTATTGGTGTGGCATCCATGAAGGGCACGCACTGTTTTTTTGTCTTTTTCTAGAATCCGTCCTGGTGTATCTTTTACTATCAAATCTTCAACAACAGTGTGCATTGCCTCGACTTCTTTTATCGAGAAAATCTCTGGGATAAATAATAGCCCATGCTCTCTGTAATATTCTATTTGGTCTGTGTTTAATTTCATGCTTTTCTCCATAAGGAATTCACTAAAATCGTGACGTTTTAGTACAAGCATTTCCTACGTTAGCATAACAAGGCAGTATTAACTCACTGAGATTATTCGCTTAGTGTCTTAACTGTCCACTTAATATTGTCTTAATAGCTATTGCATTTTCTGGACATAACTGAAATGATTGCGATGCTTATCCCAATTCTCTATAAAATTTTACTTGAACTGGCATCTCTTCTGTTTTGCCAAAATCAAGGGGATACATACAGGTGGTAGGTAAATGATGTGCATCTTCACAGAGAAAGGGTATAAGTCCTAAGTACATATTTATGATAATGTATAATTTTTAATTATGTATTACTACTTAGATACTTCAAATAATCTCTGTAATCCATGCATATCGAGGGTTAAAATTTTTCTAAATAAAAACTAGTAATGCTTAAAATCTTTGTATACTCAGCATTATAGAAATTAAATCCATTTGCCCTGTCTTCATATCTATTGCATTTTCGTGTTGAAGCTGAGAATATATGAAAACTATTAGATTAAAACATGATTCTTTACTATTATTGAGGCTAATTTATGCCAATTGGAGGATGTATCTTGATCTACTGGTCAATAGCAATTGATACGATATAGTCCTGAGGATATACAGGCGCTCACATTAAAAAATCTCATGTACATTCTCGGTATAAAATGTGAACATATGTGCGACTGGCGATCGCCCACCCAAGCGACTAAAATTATCCTAAGTGACAGATGGTATAACATCTGCTCCTGTTTAGTAAAACGAAGATAAATTAGCGTTTACAAAATGAAATTTTAAGTATTACTTTTACTCAGATTTGGAGATAAAAATATTGTGACTAATTCTGTACCCACTCAATTACGATCTGTTCTGACATTTGATGGTCAGGATGACTACATAGATTTTGGTAAGAATGATATTGGTGGTGTTTTTGCTAAAGGGAGTTCAGCCTTTACAATTTCCGGATGGGTGAATCCTCATCAATTGACCAATAAAGCTACTACCTATGGGACGCACAATGTTTTTTTTGCCCGTTCCTCAGATAGATACAGCGATAATTTTGAGTTCGGGATTAGTGAATCGGGCAACCTAGATGTATATATTGATGAGAAGATTGATAATGTTATCAAAACTTTTGGTAATGGAGAATTAACTATTGGACAATGGCATTCCTTTGCGATTGTTTTTAATGCGGGTCAACTGACTATATATTTGGATGAGCATGAGTATACTGGGTCTAGGAGAGGAACTTCATTAAACAACGCAACGAGTTCTGTAACTCTTGGTGCGACATTACACAATTACAACTACTTCACAGGACAATTAGCTAACATCAGTGTCTGGAATTATCCCTGTACAGGGGCGGAAATCCAGAGGCATCTTCATGGGGCAATAGTAGGGAATGAACTTGGATTAGTGGCTTACTGGATGTTAAACGAAGGAACTGGGGCAACTATCCGAGACTCCACTGCAAATGCCCATGGAGGAATCTTGCATGGTAATCCGACTTGGGATTTAGCACAACTTCCATTTGGAATTGCACAATCCTCAAATGAGGATTTACCGATCAAGATCACAACTGTGTTAGCTCCCAACGAGCGTCAGGCGAAGCGAAGAAAAGGGACAATAAAAGACGCACAAAAATCAGCCGACAGCATTCAAACCGGGATTAGCTCCCAATTAGAGCCAGAAGAAACCGAAACAGCCCAAACTGGACAAAGCGAAGTTATAGTCAAGATCCCACCCCCCGAACAACCACAAACATTAGCCCAAGCGGAACTCGAAAAAACGATAGATAAGGGCAGGATCCAAACCGGGATTAGCTCCCAATTAGAGCCAGAAGAAACCGAAACAGCCCAAACTGGACAAAGCGAAGTTATAGTCACTATCCCACCCCCTGAACAAGCACAAACATTTGCCCAGGAGGAACTCGAAAAAACGTTAGATAAGGGCAGCATTCAAACCGGGATTAACTCCCAATTACAGGCAGAAGAAACCGAAACAGCCCAAACTGGACAAAGCGAAGTTATAGTCACGATCCCACCCCCTGAACAAGCACAAATATTAGCCCAGGAGGAACTCGAAAAAACGTTAGATAAGGGCAGCATTCAAACCGGGATTAACTCCCAATTACAGGCAGAAGAAACCAAAACAGCCCAAACTGGACAAAGCGAAGTTATAGTCACTATCCAACCCCCCAAACAACCACAAACATTAGCCCAGGAGGAACCGGAAAAAACTATGAATACAGAAGCTAATCCCAAATATAAAATACTTGCTATTGATGGAGGCGGGATTCGGGGCATTATCCCAGCAATGATCTTAGCAGAGATTGAGAAGCGGACACTAAAGCCGATTTCGAGTTTGTTTGATTTAATTGCAGGCACTTCAACCGGAGGGATTTTAGCACTCGGACTTACTAAACCTGGCTTCATAGAGGCACTTGATGGTTCCCCGATTCCTGAATACAGTGCAGAGAATCTCCTCCAGATCTATCTTGAGTATGGAGTGGAAATATTTTATGAGCCATTTCTCGAACGAATACTCGGTCCAATAGAGGATATATTTATCCAGCCAAAATATTCTTCGGAGGGACGAGAGGAAATTTTAAGGCAATATTTTGGAAATGCGCCTCTGGAAAATAATCTCAAAGAAGTATTCGTCA
>JAQYWN010000055.1 GCA_029379265.1 Rhizonema sp. NSF051 | reverse complement strand
ATACTTAGATTTATTAAAGCCAGTGTTTACACGCAATATCTCCGTTTAATGCAGTGTCAAATTATTAAATAATAGTTAAATATATCACAGACTCACATATTGCGAGCCAGTCTATTGTAATCAGATACGCACGCCTTAGCTCAGAGGCTCTCGCTACCATCCTTAGATTCAGTCATTGACTTTTCTCCAGCGACTGTTGCATCCTATACATCATTATTAGATGTAATTGCGCTCATGAGTCAATGCCAGTCACAAGCAAGTTATGTCTTGATTGTAGAACTCAGCCAGCACCAGATTCTCCCGACGGGAGTTGAAGCAAGCGTGCAGGTATTAGGATGCTTCACAGAGCAGGATTTGCCGATTCTATCTTTAGGCATTGACTTCAAAACAGCCAAAATTTCTGAAGTTATGAATATTTTAGTCATTGGCTTGAAGCAGTCTGAGATTCACCATATCTCATCAGCACTGTCAATTTTGCGTCAGTATAATTTGCCTTCACTGTCAGTTGTCTATGAGGGAGGTAAACTTATTGTTAATACCACAGATGAAAGCATTTATCAAGTAATTGAACAAGAAGTAGGAGAAAACGCACAAACAGAAGAACGACTGTGTTTGTTAGAGTTAGCTGTTGATCATGCCAACGATGCCATTCTTATTGCAGAAGCTGATGCACTTGATGAACCGTTGGGATCTCGGATAGTCTATGTCAACAAAGCCTTGATTTTGATGATCGGCAGGTTAGTTTATGAAGTTGTAGGCGAAACATGGGGTATTTTACATGGAGAGAAAACTTTTCATAGCCAGCTTGAGAGAATTCGCGCCCCACTTCAAAGTGGTTTGTCAAGCAGTACAAGTAATTAGCGGATAGTAGTTAGGAGTTAGGAATAAATAATAAGCAATAACTAATAACTATCCACTATCCACCTACTCACAACTATCCACTATCCACCTACTCACAAGTATGACTAAAATTTTAGTAATTGAAGACGAAAAATTAGTACGAGAAAATATTATAGACTTACTAGAAGCTGAAAGTTTTGAAACTATAACTGCTGCTGATGGACGTATTGGATTAGAATTGGCAGCTTCCGAAGCTCCTGACTTAATTTTATGCGATTTGATACTACCTGAGATTGACGGTTATGGTGTATTAAGAGCATTACGTGAACAATCTATAACAGCAATAATTCCCTTTATTTTTCTCAGTGCCAAAGCTTCCAGAGCAGATTTTCGTCAAGGTATGGATTTAGGTGCTGACGACTATATTACTAAGCCATTTACTCGCGCTGAGTTATTAAGTGCGATCGCCTGCCGCTTAACAAAACAAGCTAGTTTGAGGAAGTATTTAGCTAGTAACCCTGGAGCTAAGAAACTTGACTCAGAAATGCAGATAATAGAAATGACTTTACGCCGTACTTTAGATCGAAAAGAATTCCAACAATTCCAAGTTTATTATCAACCGCAACTAGACATTTCTTCTGGAAAAATTATTGCTGTAGAAAGTTTATTTCGCTGGCAAAGTCCTGAAATTGGTATAGTGTCTCCTGCTAAATTAATTCCAATTGCAGAATCTACAGGTTTAATTGTACCTATTGGTGAATGGATACTGCAAAGTGTTTGCGAACAAACAAGAATATGGAATAAGGCTGGATTTTCGGCGTTACGTGTTACGGTCAATGTGTCAGTACATCAATTGACACAACCAGACTTTATTCAAAATATTGCGAATTTTATAGCAAATAACGAATTAGATCCCTCTACTTTAGAATTGGAACTTACAGAGAGCACAATTATGCAGGATGTGAATAGTACCATTGCAGTTATGCAGGAATTAAAGTCTCTAGGTGTGAAAATCGCCATTGATGATTTTGGGACAGGATACACTTCTTTAATTTATCTGAAAAAATTACCAATTAATACTTTGAAAATTGACCGTTATTTTATTCACAACGTTGCCGAAGACAAGCAGAAAGCAGCAATTACAATGGCTTTAATTCAAATGGCGCACAATCTCAATTTCCAAGTAGTTGCTGAAGGTGTAGAGACTATTGCCGAACTTAATTTTTTACGCCAACACAACTGTGACGCCATGCAAGGTTTCCTCTTTAGCCGTGCGCTCCCAGTAGCAGAGTTTGAGCAAATCTTGTTTGCCGACACATACTTAAAATCATCGTAAGCGTCTAACCTTAGTTCCTCGCTTTTCAGCACGCATTTTTTGCCAAGGTTCAAAAAATATCAGCAATATCACTCAAGGCATTGTATTGTTCTTATCTTTACAATAGCTGATATCACTCCTTGAGTTTCATATAAGTATGGATATATCAAAGATCAAGAAAAACTTGACAGTACATACTAAAGGTGAGAAGAATAAACCAGGAGAGCCTATAGGTACTGTAGAACACATTGATAGCGATAAATACATTAAGCTGACTCAGAATAATTCGCCAGATGGTTTGCACCATTGGATTCCTCTAGACTGGATAGAATCTGTGGACGATCAGGCTGTGTACCTTAATAAAACTCAAGAACAAATTATAACAGGACTTATGGTTTATCATTGCAACCCAAGCGTCAATTGAAAGAAAGATTCAGTTAAGGTTGTTTGGCAAATAATTGTGTGCTTCAAGACACACTGTGTAGAGACGCCATGATTGAAGCGTCTCTACATTATTACCCATTACCAATTCCCTATTTCCTCATTTTCACAACTTAGACGACTTCAAAGCTTGTGGTTCAAATATAAGGTAAGTCCCCCCCAATCCTTCCACAATTGTACGTGTATTGGCAACCATCATTTTCTGATAGGTGTCTTCCTCACTTCCTGGCGCACCTAAATTATTGACAAGTAGTTCTCTTTTTGAAACATTCACTTTCGCTTCTTTGGCTATAGCTTTAATCAAATTGAGATTACTTGTATTTTCTGGAAAAATTGTCGGTACACTATCTTTTCTGATATCTCTAACTAATGCGCTGACTTGTGCTGCTGTAGGTTTTTCCTTATTGCTAATACTTTCGGAAACACCTACGTATGAAAGCCCGTAAGCTTTGGCATAATAATCCATTGCATAATCAGTTGTCACTAACTTGCGTTGATCGGCAGGAATACTCGCAATTCGTGACTTAATCCAAGCATCCAATCGCGTGAGTTCATTTTTAACTTTTCGTGAGTTGTTGTTATAAAGTGACGTATTTTCTGGTGACAGCTTACTTAAGTAATTGTTAATGACATCTACCATCTTGCTCCCATATTTGGTATTATGCCAAATATAATGATTTGGTGATTGTGGCTCAACAGAAACGGCACGTTTATTAACTGCAATTTTGGGGATACGGTTTTTACTAGCCTTAATTAACTTGAAAACATTCGGTTCTACATTATATTCATTAAAAAATATTAGCTGAGCATTTTCAATAGCTTTTCTGTCTTCTAACTTTGGATGATACAGTTGAGGGTTAGCATCAGGAGGAATTAAACAGGTAAGATTAATTGTTTCCGCAGCAACCTGTTTCGTTAAATCACACAGTATGCTTGTTGTTGCGACAACTCGGGGAAGATGATTGTTCAACCCAGCAGAGGTAACGGTAGTAGTTGAAGTATTCGCTACATTACCTAGATTATTACAGCCAAATAACCCAGTGCTAAGAGCGACAAGAGCAGCATACATGGGTTTGGTTAATGATAATTTTTTTGACATAAACACTTCCACTCTTCCTTTGCACTTGGCAAAATTTTACCTTTACAGCTTGTTTTCGCAAGCCAAATCGTGCATCTGTTAGAAATTGTAGCGGCAGTATTTACAGCAAGTTGAAAAAGCGGCAAGTATTTTTGAGGTGCTCGCTTTTTTGACTATCAAGGAGTTGACTTAAGTCGCGTGGTACAGAAGTCAGAAGAACAAGATAATATTGTAGCTGTGCCGTTGACTACCCAATTTAGCTATTGTGATCCGAGAGATATAGAAGTTAGATCATGTTCGGTTGAACACTTATAATGCTTGTAGTTGCGCTTTAGCGCTCTTAACAGTTTGAGAGCGCTAAAGCGCACGGACAGATTCTTTCGGAGGGAAACCCTCCTCCGAACTGTCCTCAACTACGAACTTATCTTTTATTTATAACTCATTTACCGAACAGGGTAAGCCCAGCAATAGCTAGCAAGCTGGGTAATTCAAACTTCGAGGCGGAAACTTCTTCAAACCAGCATTCTATAGTCACAATTCATGTGAATTAGCTACAGCGTATTCCATCGCTGCTTGGAATTTCGGCAAGGAGCGATAAAGCATATCTTCGGAAGCAGTAAGGGAAATCCGGAAGTAACCAGGGATTTCCTGTGGAGTTCCTGGAAAAACAAATAGATCGTGACTTGCCAGTAACTTAGCAAAACTACAGTCATCTTGCCAAGGCGATCGCACCAAGAGGAAGAATGTCCCATCAGGGGTACGCAGTTTGTAACCCATGTCTCGCAGTGCCTTCACTATCCAATCTCGCTTTTTTTGTAAATGCTCGATATTTAGGTTGAGTTGCTCCAAGTCGCCTAAAGCATACTGCATTAATACACTAGGATAACACCAACCAAAAGCACTTGCTTGTAAGAGGGCAATGATTCGCCTTATTTGCTCCCGATTGGGCATAGTGGAAGGTAAGGCAACATACCCGATGCGTTGACCAGGAGCCATTAAGGTCTTACTGTAACCATATACCAGGAAAGAAAATGGGTAAAACTGGGTAGGGCTAGGACAAGCTTGGTTATCAAAAACAATACGACAAAAGGTTTCATCGGAAATCAGATAAATAGGTTTGCCATAGCGCACAGATGCTTCGGTTAGTATAGCCGCCAAACGCTCTAGGGTTGTCGCTGAAAAAATCTTCCCTGTAGGATTGTGGGGTGAATTGACGATGATCACCCGAGTTTTTTGTGTGATTGCAGATGCGATCGCCTCTATATCCATCTCAAATGTGTTTGTATCCACAGGCACACCCACTGGCACCGCACCCGTGAGATGAACCATACGCCTGTAAGCTAACCATGGTGGTGTTAGAATAATGACTTCATCTCCCTCTTCAGCCAGCATTTGCAGACAAATAGCCAAACCAACTACAGTACCATTTGTCATAATAAATATCTTCAGGCAATATAGAAAGTCCGCGTTGCTCCTTCAAAGCAGTGGATACAGTAACCCGTGATTGTGGAATATTTCCCTTATAGCCATACCAATTGGAATTTTGCGGTAACTCCAACGCTGTAGGGCTTCTACAAAGCCTGGAGGTGGCATTTCATGGGCATCACCCACGGTAAAATCAAGACTTTCTGGCTCAGTTCGGCGACTCATATAGGTCGCTTCGGCATAGAATTTACTTAGTGGGGTCTGGTAATCTAATTTCTGGAGTAATCTTGGCGATATAAAGTGAGTCTTCCCTTCTTCTGTTGGTGGCATAACAATAAATTTGTACAACCGCAACCAATACTAGAATATTTGAGTAGACACAAGATTATTTTATCATTTGTCATAAGACACTTAATGGAACAGAAGATAGCAATTATTGGTTGTGGGTATGTTGGAACTGCTTTATCAAAATATTGGTATCAACAACAAAATTATTCAGTAATCGCAACGACCACAAGACTTGAAAGAGTTGCAGAATTAGAGGGAGTAGCTACCCAGGTGGTAGTTATGAAAGGGGAAGACAGCCAAGCCGTTCGATCGCTCCTACAAAATCAGGATACTATAGTTTTGAGCATTGCTCCCATTAGTGATCGGCAGGTGGATGCAAAGGCGTATTGGGAAACTTACATCCCCACAGCGAGAAACCTGGTATCAGCATTGAAAGAGACGAACAGTGTTAAGCAGTTAATTTACCTCAGTAGCTGCTCGGTATATGGTAACAAAAATGGTGAGTGGGTTAATGAAGCTTCCCCGGTTGATACTGAAAGCGAATATAATCAAGTGCTGTGTGAGGCAGAGCAGATTTTATTAGATTTAGGTCGTGAAGATGTTAAAGTTTGTATCCTACGCTTGGGGGGAATTTATGGTGTTGATCGCGAGTTGACAAAGCGTTTTGAACGAATTGCTGGCAAAACCATTCCTGGAAGTGGTGAAGTCTTTACTTCGTGGATTCACCTCGACGACATTATTGCTTCTGTTGATTTTGCCCAAGAGAATAGGTGGAGTGGCATCTATAATCTGGTGAATGATTTTAACCTGACTATCCAGGAGCTATCTGACTTAATGTGCGATCGCCAAGGTGTAGCTAGAGTTGTGTGGGATGCTTCTCAACCGAGTTCTCGCACTCTTAATGCACGGGTAGACAATCAGAAGATTAAAGCAGCAGATTATAACTTGATTCATCCGAAGACGATTGTTTGAAAGGGGCTGGGCGGGCATTTGCTGATAACCAATTACGTTATAAAATCATACATTCCTTTGACGGGAGTTCCAGAAAATAAATTATCCCGTAAGTAATAATGATAATCAGTATGAGGGGGGTAAAGGAGCTGCCGTCGGCAGTCCCTTCACCACCACAAACAAATATCTCCATGTTTGCCCAAACCAAGGCAGTAGCGAATACCTGATAAAAATCTAAAATCACAATTCCTCGCGTATATTGCGGAATAAGCGAGGAACTTCCCAGAAGCGATCGCCAGCCCCAAAAACGACGGCTCTTATACCGTTTCACTTTAAAGTTGATACATTTAGGCAAGCAGGGGAAGCTTTCTTGAGCAGGGGAAGCAGAACTTTACGCGAATTGTATCAAGACTTTCGTGAAATGGTATTACCCTTATTCTTTCGTCAACTTTCAAAACTTTTCGGTCTACTGAATTTTCTCAACTCAGATGTAGTCCACCATCAACAGGTATTGCTACTCCAGTAATAAATGCTGCAGATGGAGAGCAGAAAAACGCTACTACCTCACCTATCTCTATCGGTGATGCCCTCTAGTGATTCAGCAGGTGTAGTCATCCCAACATAGAGTCCAGCATTATGAACAAAGGCTGTCAGCTTGCTTTCAAAATTATCTTCTACAGATTGGAATATTCTTTCAATAGTAGACTCTTGAGCTACATCACCTTTAACAATCTCAACTTTTATCTCATAGGTAGATTCAAGAGTAGCTTTTGCAGTTAATGCCGCCTCTTCATTCGCATTAAAGCCAAGTATAAGGTCTTATCCGTTCTTGGCTAGTTGCTGCGATATTCCCCAACCAATTCCGCGAGTTCCACCTGTAACGATTGCTAATTTTGATAACATATTTTCCTACTCTTTAATTAAAGTACAGCAGTCCTATCTGAGTTGTGAAACAATAGTAACTGATATCTTGTACCTACGCGATCAACCAGGAGTACGCGAATAAAGTGTGCAAAAAAATCACATCAGGTTGAGAAAATGATTACTTAAGTATATGCAAAATAAATCACTACCAAAACACTGAAATAGCGTAAGCGATAGAGAGAATCGGGACTGTTAATTAAGTAGGAAAAATTAGTTAGATCTTATGTTTATAGATTTAAAAGCGCAAAACTGGCAGAATTTCACCCTTCACCATCTGCGGAATTGGTACGGGATCTGGACAAGATATTCTCCACAAGGAAAGGTTACAGAATCGTTTAAGAGTCAAAGAAGCTTTCACAGCAATCCAGAAAAGACTGAAATTGCTCAAACGAATCGCTACATGTATGATGATGGCAGAACAGAGGAACAAAGTTGGGAATACAATGAACTCTCGAATAGCTTATCTGATGGACTCTTTCATCCACAAAATCAGTCCATGAGGGGAGTTTTCCTTAGTTCCGGTCATGGGGTTTGGGAAACAACAAAGTTAAAAACAGGCTCGTATTTTGCAATAGAGTTATTTTTTATCCACAACCAATTACGACATAGTGTGGGTATTGTTTATGATGAACACGGTAGTCTGTTCCGAACAGCCAATATTCGCGAAGATGCCAATGGCTTTCCTAGTCAATACTGGTCAACTGAACTCAATCAATTGTCTGAACGAAAATTCAACGGCGAGTACCAGGGAAGATCTGTCACAATCACTCCAGATTTAAAGATTTCTGTGCCTGTACCTACTCAGCTACACTTCCCTTTTGAAGGACATAGAACCTTCTTTTTGCCTGACGGAGTTTCTGTGAGTTGTCCAGATAAAGTGAATGTTGGCGCTTCTTTTACTATTGTAGCGAATTGGTTGCTTGAGCCAGAGACCATACAACAACTGCTGATCGGTTATGACGAAAGAGGAGATTTTTCAGCGCTGACACTGGAACTGCTACGCCTTTAAAACTTAGTAACTCAAGTTCTCGTTCTTATCAAACTTGCGGCGCTTACTGAGTATAAATATTTAATCTTTGAAAGACGAACAGTACCCCATTGTACTACAATTTGAAATCTGTAACCCACTCACGCATTGTCACTCTACAAATTTTGGACGGTTGAAGATTTTGTAGTGAGTGCCTTAACTAACCAACTTCTAAACTTGTCACACTAAATACACGATTTATAGGCAAGTGAGGAATTTCTTTATTGTACATCCGAACAGTTTCAGAGACTGCCTTCATCCCGTAACGTTGAGCTAGCTTGATCGCTTCTGGATTAGCATCCGGCATATCAAGATACACCGGAGCTTCAGTTCCAAAAGCAAGTAAGGCGAGTAAAAGTTGCTCGGCAATCTGTTCATCGTCAGCATTTAATGGTCCAATCCGGAAACCTGTGTGGCTTTTGCGGATGACTCCATAACCAACAATATACCCCTCTCTCACAACCCCTAAAGCAGCACTGTTAGGCTGCTTTATCCAAAGTTGTAGGAACTGCTTGCGCTCAGCCGGAAAAAAATCTTGCTCATAAGCAACTAACTTCTCAAAAGGCACAGTTTTAAGTTCTACAATGCCGTCCGGCACAACGCCACCGCCTACAGCTTCATAACGAATATGACGGTAGGTGATTTGAAAACCTGATTTTTGGTAGTTCTTCTGTTGGGCAATTTCTCCATCTAAGCTAATGTTACGCTCAGTACCAAGATATGCCATTGCTGCCCTCCACATTTTCATGCCAAAACCTCGCCCACGAAACTGCGGCTTGACAATGTAAAAGCCAAGAACGGAAAAGTCCTTAGAGTAAGCAACAGCGGAAATACTCGCCACAAGTTCATTGTTCAACTCGCCTACGAAAAAACCGCACGGATCAGCTTGGTAAAAACATTCAGCAGCATCATAAGTTCCTGGATTCCAGCCTTCAGCTGCTGCCCAATCAAATACCAAATATAATTCCGACCTCTTCATTGGTCGAACGATAAAATTGTCCATTGTCATTGATGATATGGTGGTCATAACATCTTCATTATTGTGGAGCGATCGCACCAATGTCAAAATAGGAGGTACAACGTCGCAAAGAGATGCCAAACAGTTTGATATGGGTTGTGCAAACGCGCTTGCAGAGTGGCATTTTGCTCAATTGTCAAGCAATGTATTAGCTAGTTTCAACAGCGTAAATTGTCAACTATATTTTTCTTCCCTATTCTCCATTCCTTTTCATGTGGTGGAGAACTAAAACCCGTTACGGTATTGCCTTGGTGTTGTCTGTGTCAGCTTGCGAAACAACTTGGTGAAGTGACTTTGATTCTTACATCCAATAACTAAGGCAATATCAATTATTGGTAACTTGGTTGTCCGCAGCAGCTGCTAAGCACGTTCTACCCGACACTGCAAAACGTACTGGTAGGGAGTGAATCCTGTTGACTGCTTGAACAGCTGTACGAAGTAATACATGCTTATCCCAACAGCATCAGCGATCGCCTCAAGTGACACATCTTCAGTTAAGTTATCATTGATATAGTTGATCGCACGCCGCAATTTATGTTCGGGATGGAACAGGTGATCAAGATTTTGGGCCGCTTGACCGAATACCGCGATCTGCCGCCCAAAGGTCTTGATGATAACGATATTGTACTGCGATCGCTGCTTATTCTGCGGCACTCATAAATCTCCACCCGCGCTGATTTTCCGCAAGCCCCGTCCTCACGAAGTCGGGCGGGGTAGTTGAGACGTTATATGGTTTTGGTTTTGTTTACCAGAATGCACAGCAATTTAACTTAGTACAGAATTGCACAAGTTCATGACGCTCAGGAAAATAATGCCTACAGTTCGTAGTTGCGCTGTCTTCGCGCTTAGCGCAACTACGAACCAAAACAGCATACTCAAACAAAAATCTTTGCTTGCCTGGATTTAACATAGACAAGCTCTTCCTCCTTGATATTAAGCTGATTAAACCGATCTCGACTCAAATAAGCATTCACCGTCTCCCCAGACTGAAGAACCAATTCAACCCGGATTTCCCAACCCAAGTTCACAATGCGAGAAACCTTGGCAGGTGCACCATCATCATCAGAATTGGTCTGAATCACAACGTCATGGGGGCGCAAAAAGACCCGCTCGCTTGTCTGAGTAGCTACACCAAGGTCTGGTAAAATGCCAGCATTACGAGGAAGAACATTCACCGGACCAACAAAGCTCATAACAAATGGCGTTGCAGGTTGATCGTAAATCTCAGCTGGGGTACCAACTTGCTCTACCCGACCTTTATTCATCACCACAATTCGATCTGAAACTTCCATTGCTTCCTCTTGATCGTGAGTTACAAACACAGTTGTTACATGCACGGTGTCATGCAGTTGTCGCAACCACGTTCTTAATTCCTTGCGGACTTTGGCATCTAATGCGCCAAAGGGTTCATCTAAAAGTAAGATTCTCGGTTCAACTGCTAGTGATCTTGCCAGTGCCACTCGTTGACGTTGACCTCCTGAGAGTTGAGAGGGGTAGCGATCGCCAAACCCCTGCAATTGCACTAACGATAATAGTTCCTCCACTCGGTGTTTCGTCTTGCTTTTGGGAAACTTACGGATTTCCAATGGAAAGGCGATGTTCTGCCGCACCGTCAGATGCTTAAACAGCGCATAGTGCTGAAACACAAAGCCAAGCTGGCGTTTTTGCACCGACTTGTGAGTCGCATTTTCACCATCCAGCCAGATTTCACCTGAATCTGGCTGCTCCAATCCCGCAATCATTCGCAGCAATGTTGATTTTCCTGACCCAGACGGACCCAACAGCGCCACCAAAGAGCCAGTTTTCACGTCTAAACTTACAGAGTCAACAGCATGGAAAGAGCCATAAAATTTGGATACGTTCTCAACTGCAATGCCCATAGTAATCCTCTTATAGAAATTTCTAATTGCTAATTGTCAACAGTTACAATTAGCCATTACCTATTACCAAATATCCGTTTCGCCCTCATCCCAAATTTCCAAATCCAAGTCATTGAGGTAAATCAGTGCATTGTCAATTTGTGATGACGTTCCTTGTAAATCTAAGTCAAACCAACCATCTCCAATGGCATCAGATCCCAGAATAGCCGCAGAAATGTTTACAGTGAGACCATAGTCAGACACTAGACGAGAAATAACAGGTTCCTGGTGATATTCCTTAGGAACTCTTAAACGAATCCGTTTATTAGTGAGTGTGTTGTCATTCGTCATAACTGCTTGATAGTGCTATTTCAACTTTTTTTACCAGTTTTCCGTTCCAAAATCTCCTTCAACACCAAAGTCACGACTGCTAGTAGCGCTAACAGTACAGCAGCAGAGTAGGCGGCTTCAGTTTCATATTGTTTGTAAGCTTCCTCTACAAATAAAGGTAAGCTCTGAGTCTTATTGGCAATGTTTCCGGAAACTACGGAGACAGCACCGAATTCACCCATTGCTCTAGCATTAGTTAAAATTAAGCCGTAGAGTAAGCCCCAACGGATATTTGGTAGCGTGACGCGCCAAAATATCTGCCAATCGCTTGCACCCAAGACTTTAGCCGCCTCTTCTTGATCACTACCGACCTCTTCTAAAACAGGAATGACTTCACGAGCAACAAAGGGCATACTAACGAACGCTGAAGCTAGCACCATGCCTGGAAAGGCAAAGACAATTTTGATATCTTGTGATTCTAAAACACCACCAAACCACCCCTGTCGCCCGTAGAGTAATATAATCATTAACCCTGCCACCACTGGCGAGATCGAAAAGGGCAGGTCAATAATGCTGAGAATGAGAGTGCGGCCGGGGAATCTATGACGAGCAATCGCCCAAGCTGCACACAAACCAAACACTGTATTTACAGGCACAGCAATCAAAGCCAGTAACAGCGTCAGCCGAGCTGCATTGAGAAAGTCGGACCGCGAAAGGTTAGATAGAAATGGACCAACACCTTTTTGAAAAGCTTGGAAAAAGACGTTAATGGCAGGAATATATAGCACTAAAACTAAATAAGCCACTGCCAACGCGATTACAAATACGGTTACCCAATTCCTTGGCTTGATTAGTTGTGGCTCGGTTTGTGCTGTGCTTGTATGCAGGCGAGGTGGTACAAAAGAGCCATCATTTTGTGTCATATCTTCGTCCCCAAGCTTGTAAGAAATTGATGGACAGCAGCATCAGCAACGAAATCAACAGTAGTACTAAGCCAATGACAGTTGCACCGGCATAGTCATACTGCTCTAACCGCTGGAAAATTAGCACAGGCGCAATTAAATCTTTGAACGGAGTATTAGAAGAGATAATTACGGTCGATCCATACTCCCCAACTGCACGGGAGAACCCCAAAGCAACACCAGTCAAAATCGTGGGAAATAATGGTGGTAAAATTACCTTCCAAAAAGTTTGCCATTGCGATGCACCCATACACCAAGCGGCTTCTTCTATTTCCTTTTCCATTTCCTGAAGCACAGGTTGCACTGTCCGCACAATAAAAGGCAGTGAGATAAAAATCATTGCCACTGTTACCCCCAGACGAGTGAAAGATACCTTAATGCCTAGTGGTGCTAACAGCGAACCAATCCAGCCGTTATCGCTATAGACTGTCGCCAGGGTTAAGCCTGCCACCGAAGTTGGCAGGGCAAAGGGTAAATCCACGGAGGCATCCAATAACCGTTTTAGGGGAAAGTTATAGCGAACCAAAACCCAGGCAATTAGAGTTCCAAAAACCCCATTTATGAGGGCAGTCATCAATGCAGTTACAAAAGTGACATTGTATGTATCCAGTGCGAGCGGAGTAGTAGCTATTGCCCAAAACTCAGCAGGAGTTTTAGTACTCGCTTTCTGGAACATGGCTGCTATGGGGATAAACAACATTACAGTCAAATATCCTAAAGTAATTCGCCATGTCCAAGGAAGTTGGAATAACCGATGTACAAAGGTCTTCCAACCCGGAGTTTTCTTAGGAACTAGTTTTGGAGAACGAAGTGGAGGAGAGGATATAGTCATAGGGGAGTAGGGAGAATAGCTAAGTTCAGACAGAAGAACGATTAGCAATTAGCAACTAACAGCTAAAAAATTTACTTTTTGTTGTTTTTTACTTGAATTTTGTCAAAAAGAGCGCCGTCTGCAAAGAACTTCTTATCGACCGCATCCCAACCACCGTAGTCACCAACCGTACCCAGATTTTTGACCTTGGGGAATTTGTCTGCAACTTCCTTCGTCTGTGCTACAGTCTCATCCACAGGTCGGAATCCAATTTTGGCAAACTCCTGCTGTGCTTCTGGACTAAACAAGTACTTGACAAAACCTTCTGCCACTTCGCGGGTACCGTGTTTATCAACGTTTTTGTCCACGACAGCGATCGGATTGTCGATAGAGATGTTCACATCTGGCACGACATAATTCAGCTTCCCACTCTTTTGTTGTGCTAAGAGAATTTCGTTTTCGTAGTTGATCAGGGCATCTCCCTGACCCTGCTTGAGAAATGTGTCAGAGGCTTCGCGGGCATCCTTAGTCAGAATGGGCACATTCTTGTAAACCTTGGTAACAAACTCAGTCGCTTTAGTATCGTCTCCCCCTGTTTTTATCACTGAATTCCAAAGCGCCAGGAAATTCCAGCGAGCAATGCCTGACGTTTTAGGATCGGCAGTAATCAGTTTTACACCGTCTTTCGTCAAATCTGACCATGTTTTGATAGCTTTAGGATTGCCTGGGCGAATGACTAATGCGGCAACAGTTTTGGAGACAATGCCATTGTTGGGGACTTTTTTCTCCCATCCAGGCTGAACTAGTCCAGCCTTTTCAATCTTGCGTGTATCGCCAGCTAGCGATAAATGGACAACATCTGCTTCCAAACCATCAATGACAGCACGAGTTTGAGAACCAGAACCCCCATAGCTTTGCTTGAAGGTTACGTTTTGGTTATGTTCTTTTTTCCAATTGTCTACGAATTTAGGAATGATGGCTTCGTGAGCGGCTTTGGTGACAGCAAAGGAAACGAGGGTTAGTTCAACATCCTGCTTGTTAGCCGCAACAGGACTTGCACTAGGACTAGTAGCAGAGCTATCATTGGAACTACTCGTATTTCCACCAGAACAGGCAGCGATCGTTAGGCTCAAGGTTATTCCCACAAAAAAGAGTGAGAGAAAGCCTTTTAGCGAATTTAGCTTCAAGCCGTTAGTAATTTTTTCGGTGAGTTGTCCTACTTGTTTTAAAGCACTGTGCCACAATTTCATACTGTTCTCTTTTTTTGCATTTACGGTTCCTCTCTAGAACTACCGTATTGTGAAGTGATGGTATAATACATTAGCAACCGCTAATAATTCAAGAGAGAATCTGCGATTACCAGATAAGAAAAGTGAAGATTTCCTCACATTTTTGGCTCTATGACTTACGCATCTCGTACATATGTACTAAACACAATTTGAGTGTTTCCGCCCTTGTTCGTTATTTCAAGTATTGAGGGCAGCAAATATGCGAGCAAATGAAGACTATACAAAACCATCTGAAACAACAAAAAATCGTGATGCATATTATGGTTATTTTGTACAGTGCATAACTACTAGGATCAAAAAATCTCTTTACACCAGTTTTCAGTTATTTAGACCACAATGAATGTGTTCAAAGCGCCTACCCTACGGGAAGCCAAGTCAGGCATCTATGCGTGAGGTCAAAAAGACGTGCTTCATTACCCTAATTGCTGTAAGCAGACTTGAGGCGCAAAGCGTCCTGAAAAACGAATAGTTCCCCCAGGTGCATTTGCGTCCAGATTTGATTGTCAGTAAGTAGTTCTGCTGGGGTTGTAGCGATCGCGTCGCCGTCCGAAGCGCTTACAAATGGCTGTGGGAGCGAGAACTTTCAAATGTATACGCAAATACTTGCTTTTTTAATCTATTTATGAAATTGTATTTAATCAAGGAACTTCTATAAACCTATCGGTTTAACGCATTTTAATCATCTAGGCTTCCCAACCGTGCAAAATCACAAATTAAATACTCGGAAATTCTTACTGCAACCGTGGACAAAGTCTTCAATTCGCAAGAGTACCCTACTGCTGGCAACAGGTTTGACTGTTAGTGGAGTCTTACCCGTATATGCAGGCATTGTATTGCATAAACAACAACCTAATAGTACTACTCAGATTATTAGTCAGAATAAACCACTGGAAGTGACTCTGGTTTCTTACGCTGTCACTAAGGAAGCTTACTCAAAAATTATTCCCCTATTTACACAAAAGTGGAAGAAAGAGCACAACCAAGAAGTCACTTTTCAGCAGAGTTATGGCGGCTCGGGTACTCAAGCAAGGGCGGTGATTGATGGCTTAGAGGCCGACGTAGTGGCTTTGGCGCTAGGATTTGATGTGGAGAAAATCCAGAAGGCAGGGCTGATCAAATCTGGCTGGGAAAACAAGGCACCCAACGGTGCGATCGTCACTCGTTCAGCGGTCGTACTGGTGACTCGTCCAGGCAATCCCAAGAAAATTAACGGTTGGGCTGACTTGACAAAACCAGGAATTAGTGTCATAACTGCTAATCCCAAGACATCTGGGGGTGCTCGTTGGAACTTCTTGGCATTGTGGGGTTCAGTGATTAAAACTGGAGGAAATGAAGCAAAAGCCCGTGATTATGTAACTAAAGTTTACAAAAATGTCGCCGTGCTGCCGAAGGATTCGCGGGAATCTAGTGATACTTTCTACAAGCGAAATCAAGGAGACGTGTTGTTGAACTATGAGAATGAGGAGATTTTAGCAAAGTTGAAAGGTGAATCCAACTTTCCTACCGTGCTTCCGCCAGTCAACATTTCCATTGATAACCCGGTTGCGGTAGTAGATAAGGTGGTGGATAAGCACGGTACTCGACAAGTGACAGAGGCATTTGTCAAGTTCCTTTTCACACCAGAAGCGCAGCGAGAATTTGCTAAGGTAGGGTTTCGCCCCGTTAACTCTACAGTCACTCAGCAAACACAAAAGCAGTTTTCCAAGATTAGCAACTTCTACACGGTTCAAGACTTTGGCGGCTGGGGTACAGTTCAGAAAAAGTTCTTTGACGATGGATCTGTTTTTGACCAGATTCAGGGAGGTAGACGTTAAGCTTTCAAAGTCAATTGACTGCCGCAAGTATAAAATCAGCTTATACCACATTAGACATCTCCAGTTCCGGATGTAGGGGTTCTCGGTCGAGAGCCCCTACCAAGGGTTTCAACGAACGCATAATTAATTTTCACTCTTGTGTCTATTGTCAGGGCTCTCGACCGAGAACCCCTACGAATGTACTTCCCGAGCGTTGAAATTCGCTATAACTTTCGCAACATTTCGATTCAGCTACTAATATCATGTTCGCCTGAATATTTATCATCAACGCAGAACCCCACCCCAGTAAAGCTGTGCTTTACGTCCCCTCCCCGCTTGCGGGGAGGGGATAAAGGGGTGAGATTTTATGCAACATGAATGATAACTAATTAACCGAACTTGATATAACCCATGAAAGATTCTTTTTTTTAGTTGAAACGGTTTATCTTCTGCGATCGCCGGCGAATGCACGTCGCGTACTGGATGCAATAGATGAGTCGAAAACAGGAAAGATTCAACCTCAAACTATTGCAGAACTTCAGCAGGAGTTAGGGATTGGGCTTGAAGAAGAAAAAGAAAGTTAACGCTGATGAGATTAAGCCAGTTGTAGTGAATCGCACTCCTGGTTTTAGCTCTAAATTTAAAGAAGATTTAGCTTGGTGGTTTAAGCAAGATTTTGAGAAAGCCTCAAAAATATTGGATTTGGTTACAGCAGTCACGCAAGATCCTCTCGAGGGGATCGGTAAACCAGAACCATTGAAGTATATGGATGCACATGTCTGGTCACGGCGAATAGATTTAGCGCATCGGCTTACCTATCGGCTGGGAAACACCCAGATAGATTTTCTCGGTTGTCGGTATCACTACGAATGATGTACTCTTGCCATCAATAATTGGTTAATTAGGCTGAGGCAAACTCCCTTGCAGCAAGACTTGACTGGCACGAGCTTGACAGCTAGGGCAATCGCAGCCAAACATCTGTACAGCAAGTTCTTTCGCTTTTTCATTAGAGCGAACTGATGGGATTTCTGGATTTTTAGCAACAGGTGCATTAATTTGCTGGTTTTGAATTGGTTTCGCCTGAGGATAAGCTAAATCGTCAGCGGAAACCTTATTAGCCAAAGCTGGATTGGCAGTTTGTACGATGAAAGCAAAAAAGCTAGAGGAGCAAAGCAAAGCAAATACAATTTTGTTCATAGTTAATTCTCTCGGTTCGCTCGTTTTTTCGGGAGTTCTAAAAAATAGAAGGCTTGAAGTACATCATTTGTTTCCCAGTTTATATCATTCAATGTTCTAT
>JAQYWN010000548.1 GCA_029379265.1 Rhizonema sp. NSF051 | reverse complement strand
GGCTAACCCTCCTGCAGCGCTGGACTCACCGCTTGCGGGGAGGGGAGACAAAGCACACCGAAAAGCGGGGAGGGGTTCATGCGGGATTAAGGTTAATTTACCGGACATTATATTACTTATCTTACAACGGTTCGGGAGTAGGCAAGAGAGGACACCGAGAGAGGAAAAAGAACTCAGTATGATCGTAGAAGATTCAGTAAGTAAGACAGCTACTTTAAAAGATTTAAATGGATTTGATCCAAATCATCCACCCGAGCCTAAGTTAATTGATACTTGTGTTCATTGTGGATTCTGTCTGTCAAATTGCCCGAGTTATAGAGTAATTGGCAAGGAGATGGATTCCCCCCGTGGACGTATTTATTTGATGGATGCGATTAATGAGGGTGAGATTGCGCTGAACACGGCAACGGTACAACATTTTGATTCTTGTTTGGGATGTCTTGCTTGTGTAACGACTTGTCCTTCTGGAGTACAGTATGACAAGTTAATTTCTGCAACTCGTCACCAAGTTGAGCGAAATTATTCCCGGAATTGGTTGGATAATCTGTTTCGCCAACTCATATTTTCTTTGTTTCCGTATCCCAATCTGTTACGAATCTTGCTAATTCCATTGTGGATTTATCAAAAGTTGGGTTTACAGAAACTGGTGCGTGCAACTGGTTTGCTGAAGTTGATATCTCCCCGGTTGGCAGCTATGGAAACTATTCTACCAGAAATTAGTTTGAAATCATTTCAAGATAATTTACCAGATATAATTCCGGCGCAGGGGGAGAAACGTTACCGAGTTGGGGTGATTTTAGGATGCGTACAACGGTTGTTTTTTTCACCTGTGAATGAAGCAACGGTAAGGGTTTTAACGGCAAATGGTTGTGAGGTTGTGATTCCTAAAACTCAAGGGTGTTGTGCAGCACTTCCCGAACACCAAGGACAAACAGAACAAGCAAAAGCCTTGGCAAGGCAGATGATTGATAGTTTTGCAGATACTGACGTTGATGTGGTGATTATCAATGCTGCTGGGTGCGGTCATACTTTGAAAGAATATGGTCACATATTAGAAGATGACTTAGAATATCGAGAAAAGGCAAAGGCATTTGCTTCTAAGGTTAAAGATGCACAAGAGTTTTTAGCGAATGTTGGTTTAACAACGAAATTATTGCCTATTGCCGATCAACCACTGACATTGGTTTATCAAGATGCTTGTCATTTGTTACACGGACAAAAGATTAGCGTTCAACCGCGTCAGTTGTTACGACAAATTCCAGAAGTAAAGCTGCGAGAACCAATAGATGCCGCATTGTGTTGTGGCAGTGCTGGAGTTTACAATCTGCTCCAACCAGAAGTTGCTGAGGAATTGGGTGAGCAAAAAGTGCAGAATTTACTAAATACTGGTGCCGATCTCATCGCTTCTGCTAATCCTGGTTGTACTATGCAAATTACCAAGCATTTAAAATTGCAGGGTAAGGAAATTTCTGTCATGCACCCGATGGAGTTGTTGGATTATTCGATTCGGGGTGTGAAACTGGAAATTTGAAAAGCAAGTCAGGCAAAAGTTAGTCAGGCAAGAGCTTAAAGCTTAACCGCGAATTCCTCGTTCCTTGGAAGGTAGCATTCCCTAGCACAGCCAAGGAACAAGGAACTATACTACGAACGGCTAAGCTCTGTACTTTTTTAATAATGGCTATAACAGAACTTGCTCATTGACAGGAAGTTGATTATGTGTATCCTAGCCCACCTTTTGTTTAAGATGTACCCTCACTAGAACACCGATTCATTAATAAAACACAAGACTGATAAAGCCTGTTTTAATGGCTCGATCTTTATCTTTGATATAGCGACTGCTGATGAAATAAATTAAAGTGTAGCCACGCTGCTTTCCTACAATTCCTTGGACATCAGAACGAACTTTTGGACGCCATTGCTGCTTTGCGCTTATAGCGAATGCCCAACGCTCTGATGCAGCCTCGCGCCCAACGCCTTCATACCAACGAAGTGAAACAGCATCGGATACAGGATAGGTTTCAGAGTCTACTTTACTGTCTCCTCCACCAGTGGGTCCCGTCTGTGGTAAGAGATTTGGACAAAGTTCTTTCTCTGCTAGTTTTCGGCAGAAATGTTCAAAATCCTTTTCTTGGCTACGGCTAGTTAGTGTCTCTAGATGATATTCCAATAAGCTCCGACCCAGCAAGGGTTCTCCAGCTACTTGTTGCGTATCAGAGAAAAGATAAGGTCGTCGTGCCCTCATGAAATCCGAAGGACGGAAGGATGCTGACTCAGATTGGTGATACTTTTCAGCCATAAATCTCGCTGGGCTTGATCTAGAGACGACACAATTAAAACTGCATGTACAGAAATATCATTATAGCCAGTGAACTTTGAAGTTGTCGGGGATCTCGTTTTCTATGTAAAAGTTCGAGGTACTTGAATTGCGTGTAAGGTAGCAACGAATGCCAACGCATACTTTCAAAGCAAATTTCATAGGATTTAATAATTTGGTATTAGCAGGTGCGCTTACGTATATGATTAAACGTCTAGGAACTGTGAGAGCGGAAACGATGGAACAAGTAGATAGAGCTATCCAAATTAGTCTTGGTTTAGTGAGGTTCTAATCGCTACTCTATTCACGCGGTTGTGGAACCCGTAGCCGTGGAACTTGAGGTTTAGTCATGACTTCGTGCCACAGACGCTCATAATTTTCAACCATAGATTCTACAGTGAAGTTACGCTGTGCGACCTCCCGACTGCGTTGACCGAGGTGAACGCGTAATACCAATTAGAAAAAAGAATGACGACAGATACCATGTAGGGGCGATCTTCGTAGCGAAGCGCGAGTCTTCTCACTCGGGGAGACGCTTCGCGAACGAGCGTCACGGCTGTTCGCCCTTACGATGGGTTCGTGTGTTGCAAACATTTTTGAAATTGGTATAGTGTTGGGTTATCTTGTAGGTGGCGGAGTGCAGCAGTAAGTCCTTCTACATCATCTTTATTGACGCACGGCTTTGGGAATACTACCTACACGAGTTTCAACTACAGGGCGGGCAGCAAGCATGGCTTCGACAATTGCTAAGGGAAAACCCTCCGAGCGGGATGGGATGGCAAAGATGTCAAATTCTGGTAAATAATCGCGGGGATTATCTACCCAACCAAGTAGTTGGATGCGATCGCTAACCCCCAACTCAGCCGCGAGTTTCTCCAGTGCTGCACGTTGTCCTCCCTCACCCAGAATGACAACTCGCACTTTTTCCAGTTGGGCGATCGCATTCTTTTAACTAGTAGCACTACACGCGATGCTTGTGATTTATGATGTGCAATTTCATCTACCACTACTTGACAAATGCCGACGACTGTAATTACATCTGTTTTCACCCAAATGAACCACACCCTTGGTAAGGGCGAACAACCGTGACGCTCGTTCGCATGATTGCGTCTCCCCGAGTGAGAAGACTCGCGCTTCGCGACGAAGATCGCCCCTACGAATGTGGTCTATTTACCTGAAAACTGCTGTATGATAAATCAGCGACTAAGTGCTTAAAGCTAATCTCCGCACCTTTAATACTAGCTTAGTCCGTATAAGTAACTACGCACATAACTTAGTTAGGAGTTATGTGTGAGGAACAAGGAATGAGTTTTTACTTGATGTCTATCTAATTTTATAAGAAATATTCCTAATAGTGCTACTGTTTATAAGCTAAAAAACTTCTTCCCAATGGAGGTAGAGGTATCAAAATTGTCATAGGATAATAGAGTTTCTATGGCAAATGCTACTCAATTTCTTTTTCACTTAGTCGTTAATTTCGTAAATCATGGCTGAACAATCTGACCGTCAAAAGCGAATCATGGAACATCTAGCTAGGAGTTCGGGCAACTTTATTAAACCTAAACTTGACACCTCTGAGCGAAGGGAGCAAATCATGCAACACGTTCGTTTAACTAAAGGTTAAAACAGAAACGTCTAGATATGGATGCGCGAGCATCCAATCATCTCGCTTTTGTGTATGAGCAAAACTTCGATTGCAGAACACGTATTGAACACTCAGTCTTGTGGTAGTTTAAAGTTAAAAGATATTACGATAAATAACTTTTATTTCACCCTCATGACTGGAGAACCTCACCTTGGGAATAGAACTACGTAGTTTCGTATTTCTCGACAGCCTGCAACCTCAACATGCAGCATATATGGGAACGGTAGCTCAAGGTTTTTTACCATTACCAGGGGATACATCGCTGTGGATTGAAATCTCTCCCGGTATTGAAATCAATCGGATCACGGATATAGCACTCAAAGCTGCCTCTGTGCGTCCGGGAGTACAAGTCGTTGAACGATTGTATGGTTTATTGGAAGTTCATTCTAGTTCCCAAGGCGAAACGCGATCTGCCGGTCAAGCTATTTTGGCGGCACTAGGAGTTAAAAAAGAGGAAGGACTCAAACCGCGTGTCGTTTCTAGCCAGATTATCCGCAATATTGATGCTTACCAAACACAACTGATCAATCGCACGCGCCGGGGACAGCTTTTATTAGCTGGACAAACATTATATGTATTAGAAGTTGAACCTGCCACTTACGCCGCACTAGCTGCAAATGAAGCAGAGAAAGCAGCAGCGATTAACATCCTTGAAGTTCAAGCTGTAGGAAGCTTTGGACGGCTTTACTTAGGTGGACAAGAACAAGATATTCTTGCAGGTTCCGAGAAAGCGTTAACGGCGATTGAAAGTGTCGCTGGTCGAACAAATCCCCAGATAGGTGTCAGGCAATAATCATCCCGGACTAATTCGTAATTATATTCAATTACGAATTATAGTCATCACCCTTTTTTAAACAGTAATATAAGGAATTACAATGGCAAATCGAGAGCATCTGGCTTTACTAAGAGCAGGTGCAGTCACATGGAATGAGTGGAGAAAGAAAAATCCTCACATTGAACCAGACCTGAGTGCAGCAAATCTACAAAGCGTAAACCTCCAACAGATAAACTTAAGCAGGGCAGATCTAGGTAATGCATTACTCGTGCTAGCCAACCTCACCGATGCTAACCTTAGTGGTGCTAACCTCTATAAAGCCAACCTCAGGGAAGCTAACTTGAGCGCTGCCAACTTCAGTGTTGCTAACTTGAGTGGTGCTACACTGACACAAGCAAATCTGAGTCATGCCAATCTAATTGGATCTGATTTAAGTGAGGCAAATCTTAAAGACGCTGTGATTGCTGAGGCTAATCTCATTGGGAGTGACTTAAGAGGCGCTAACTTGAGTGGTGCCGAACTGGGTGCGGCAAGACTTCATCGGACTAACCTTTGTTTTGCTAACCTGTTTGGGGCTAACTTAATTGCGGTCGATCTTAGCGAGGCAAATTTGTACGAGGCAGAAGCGATGGGAGCATATTTTTATAAAGCTGATTTATCCAAAGCTAAGCTGCATAAGGCTCACCTTAGTGGTGCATTCTTATTAAGGGCAAATATGAATGAGGCTGACTTAAGTAAAGCTGACTTGAGATGGACTAACCTTAAAGGAGCAAACTTGGCAGGGGCGAACCTCTCTGGAGCAAATTTAGCAGGAGCTAACTTGGGGGGGGCTAACCTTGACGGTGCTAATCTTAAGGAAGCTCACAATCTTAACCAGAAATTTTGACACTCCTGTTACTAAGGCAACCTTACCCGACAAACCGTAATCGATCATTTATCTGAAACAACATTAGCTTGTAATTCACAACTAAGTAGAACGAGGTGAAAAAACCAAAGTATGTAAAGATAAGTAAATACGTATAA
>JAQYWN010000547.1 GCA_029379265.1 Rhizonema sp. NSF051 | reverse complement strand
CTTACTCCCCTTGTGGGGATAAAAATAATTGATGTTTTTATACGTAATTTTGATATCTTTTTCTTCTATCGCCAAGGATTGCCCCTGACTGACATTTGACTGAAACCTTTACCATTCTTGACTTTTTGCACTGAATTCAGGGATAGTCTAAGTCGCAATATAGCTGCTGTTTTCAGAAAACGAGATGGTCGCGAGACGCTATATTTCGATATAGCTGTAGTTTTGTAGTCACAGAATCTTAGATTGCTGGACATCTGTAACCTGCAAACTGCTCCCAACCACAACAACGACAAAGGAACAACAGATTGTGATCGACTTCAGCCTCACTCAAGAACAGCAGATGTTACAGAAAAAGGCGCGTGATTTTGCACAAAGCGAGATTATGCTGATCGCTCGGAAAATTGACGAATCTAATGATTCTAAAATTGTTCCTTGGCATTTGTGTCAAAGCTTGTTTCGCAAGGGAGCAGATCTCGGATTCACGTCGCTGCTGCTTCCACAAGAGTATGGTGGGATGAGCGGAAAGTGTACAGACTTTGTCTTAGTTCAAGAAGAACTTGGTGCTGCGGATGTCAGTATTGCCTGTAGCTACTTCAATCTCACTGCTGCTATGTCGCTTTTTATAACCAGGGGTGGGACTATTGAACAGCAAAAGCGAATCTTCTCATACATAAATTCTGGTGAACCTCTTTTATTTAGTGCTGCAGAAAGTGAGCCACTTGTGGCAACATCCGATATTTTTTGTCCTTATCCCGATTCCAAAATTGGCATGAGAACCTTTGCACAGCGTGATGGCGATACATATCTTCTTAACGGTACTAAGTCGGCATCGATCACAAATGCTGGTATTGCTGATATATATTTTATACTAGCACGTACAGATCTTAACAAGCCGCAGCAAGAGAGTCTGTCCATGTTCTATGTACCTGCAGATACACCCGGTTTGTCTTTTGGCAACCGGACAGAGATGATTGGCTGGAAACCCTCCCATCACGCCGAGATCCATCTTGACAATGTTCGTGTGCCTGTAGAAAATCTTTTTGGGCAAGAAGGGAAAGCAGGAGAACTCCTGATGTTGCTTCCTGAAGTTGCCATTGGACTTGCTGCCTCTTATGTAGGTTTAGCACGAGCTGCATACGAGTATGCCCTTGATTACGCTAAGCAACGGGTAAGTTGGGGCCGTCCGCTCATCGAGCATCAAGCTGTAGCTTTGAAACTGGCTGACATGATGGTGAACACGCAAGCTGCACGGCTGATGGTATGGGATGCTGCCCACGCTGCAGACACCACTCCACAACTTGCGGCGATTAAGGCACCCGCAGCTAAAACGTTTGCGGTAGATGTGGCAATTAAGAACGCGCAAACAGCAGTCGAGATTCTTGGTGGCTATGGAGTTACGAAAGAGTCTCAAGCAGGCAAGTTTCTTGCAGACGCTTGGATCGGATATTCCTGTGACTTCTCGCGAGATATATTACGTCTTGGCCTCGTCAACTTTATGTAACAGTTCCCCAGAGCAAGTTTGATATCCGTGCGAATTTACTTGGGCATCGTCCAACCTACTCGTAAAACATAGATCAACTTCTACCCAAATGCAGAAAATACTTGGAGATCTCTCCGTAAGTGGATTGAGGTTAACAAGTTGGACTGTCGCTAGGATAGAAAGGGACTATAAGGATATTTTATCGGGGCAGTATTACGTAAGCCATGAAGACAAATGCGACGACTATTCAGGATGCTCCGTCAAACCAAAAGCAGGAGAGTTTAGCAGAGCAGAAACTGGAGAAAGCAGTTAGTAAAAATGATATTGAACTCGGCGAAATTCCCGCAGGTGGTAACGACCCAAATCACTTTGACATCTTAGAGGCGTGGTATCCTATCTATTATGTTGAAGATCTTGACAAGTCGAAGCTAACACCTTTTACTTTACTGGACACAGACCTCGTTATCTGGTGGGATAGGAATGCATCCTCTTGGCGCGTATTTGAAGACAAATGCCCTCACCGCCTTGCACCTCTATCGGAAGGTCGAATTGCTGAAGATGGTTTGTTAGAGTGTCCCTACCACGGTTGGGCTTTTTCCGGAGTAGGTAAGTGCGATCGCATTCCGCAGCAAAATGAGGGTGGAATGGCAGAACTTTCCCAAAGAGCCTGTGTAAAGTCACTACCCACGACAACCCGACAAGGATTGTTGTTCGCTTATCCCGGTAAACCGGAGAATGCAGAAAAAACAAGGGTTCCAATCATTGAGGCTATAGAAGAATCCCCAGATGAATGGGTTTGCCTCAATACTTTTAGAGATCTTCCTTACGATGCGCTGACGCTTTCAGAGAACGTGCTAGATGCCAGCCATGTTCCGTACACGCACCACCTCACTGTAGGAAACAGAGCAAATGCTACACCTGTTGAGCTTGAGGTGCTGGAGTCGGGAAAACAGGGTTTTAGAGGAACATGGAAGGAGGGGCCGCGTCGAGGGACACTAGGACGACAGGATACGACTTTTATCGCACCAGGATTGATGTGGCACGATCTAACCTCTAAGCAGTTTGGCAGAACGTTAACAGTTGTCTACGCTACCCCAATCCGTAAAGGTTTCTGCCGACTCTTTGCCCGTTTCCCCTTCAAGTTTTCCTCGAAAACACCAGGCTTGTTCATCAAGCTGACACCTCGTTGGTACTCTCATATTGGACAGAACGGTGTCCTTGAAGATGACCAGATTTTCTTGCACCATCAAGAGCGTTACTTTGAGAACGCTGGTGGTAGTGCTAACTTTGTCAAAGCGTTCTACCTACCAACTAAGGCAGATAGCTTTGTATTAGAATTGCGTCAATGGGTGAAGCAATACACTGCCGATCCTTTTCCTGGAGCAACCTTACCTCCAGCTTTGCCGAGAGAACGGTTACTGGATAGGTATCACTCGCACACCAAAAACTGCGCGAGTTGTTCTACCGCAAGAGCGAATATTCACAGGCTCAGGATGGGATTGGCAGTGACTAGTGCGATCGCTTGGGCAACCACGCCTTTTCTCGCCCTTACCCACAGTGACAACATAGTGTTGGCAGCAGTTATGACAATGGCATCCCTCTTCCTTGGTGCTGCGTGGTTTGGACTTGGTAAGCTCGAGAAGCGATTTGACTTTGGTCGAGATGTACCTCCGCGAAACCTTACTTAGAAAAGGGGAATGGGCAGCCCGTTTGCTCCAGCGTCCGAAACACAACCTGCCCTCTGCATTGCATAACCTGAGTTAAGAAGACTTGCGGTTTTTGTAGCTCACCCGTCCCGTCTCGAAATCGTACAATTTCGTCAGATGCTCCTTTTGCCGAAAATCCTGGTGCAGCCAGTCGTTCCCGCAAGATTATGCGATCAATCTGCTGTTCTGGATGCTGCTGAATTGCCGTAATTAACATTTGTGCCGCATTGTAAGTAGTATAAACGTACCAGGAAGGTTGTCGATAAGGTGGGGGGGCTGAACTAGACTGCCAGAATTTCACCAACTTAGAATTCTTTGCCTGATTGAGGTTCCAGGGTGAAGCGATGACGGTGTGATTGACCACATGATTATCAAGTAACTGGGCTTCTCCCGCCATCGCATCGCCCATAATCACCCAGGTTTTTTTGTCAGCCGATTGCACAATCTCGATCGCATCGCTAAAGGCATTCGACTGACTTTCTGCCACATCGGGCACCACGACAAAAGCTTCTGCACCCTGGCGCTTGGCATAGTGAGTGGCTTCAGCCAATTTAAATTCTGGACGTTGGCAGGAGGCACCGGTACAGGATAAATAAAACTGTCCAGTTTCATCATTCACGATGCTGTCTTGCAAGGCTTGAAACGTTTCCTTAAAGGCACCCGCTAGCGATCGACTATAGGATTTATCGGGATTGTAAAACACTGCAACTTTTCGCGCCTTGGTGCGATTGAGTAGAAAAGAAGCCATGAACGTGGCGGTGGCGCGATCGCTAGAAACCGTGCGAAAGAAAATATTGTGCTTTTTTAGCGTATAGGTTGCTAACTCCTCAGAGGTGCTACTGGGTGAAATCAGCACCATACCAGCGCTATCATAAACTTCCAACGCCGACCGCGTGGCATCGCTAACATGATGACCAATCACTGCAAGAATCTCTTTGCGGCGCACCAACTCTTTCGCCAGTTGATGAGCCATTCGAGAATCATTTTGATCATCGACTAAAACCACCTGCAATCCAAATCCAGCCTGAATCGCCTCGTCTTGTGCTTGGGCAATGCCCCGCAAAATATTAAAGCCTCGAGCAGCAGCAGTACTACCGCCCCCTAAAGGAGCGACGACGGCGATCGCTTCTTTGCGCTGCTGAAGTTTTGGTTCCGTCTGAATTTTCAAATTATTCAAATAAATCAGCGTTTCTGGGTCTTTAGTTTGTTCCCAAACGAGTTCCAAAGATTGTCTTGCTTGTTGCCATCGGTAAACTTCTTTAACAGTCGTTGTTCTCGTTGGAAAAGCTTTTGTGTTTTGTCATCTTTGCTAATTAACGTTTTAAGCACAAACGGCAGTTCAGTGTTTAGGCAGCGAATAAAGAAGATTTCTGTAGGATTTGTTTCTCGTTCGCGAAGGGGATAAATGATGCGGTAGCGATCATGAATTAGTAAAGGTGTTTTGCAAGTTCGACACACTTCTGATGTGTGTAAATTCTCTCGGTCTTCGCAATCAGGATTGGGACAATACGACATTGCAGTTAGAGATGATTTGACATTTACTGACCACATACTTCTGAGCAATCAAAGCTAAGGTAAATAATGTTGATTTACATATTTCTGAATAATTGGCGCTAAGGTGAATAGTATCGTTTCTGCAGAAAGAATTTCTAACAAGCACCGTCGTTCCAGGGAGAGCAGAATTTCTAGCAACTGCGATTGACTCATTTCAGCTGATACCCCCTGGTGCAGTGATTCCCTTGATGTTGGTTGCCCAATTTGTGCCAGAATCTTCAGAATTTTTAATTCGGTTGTGGGTAGGCATCGAATTCGTTCAGCCAACACATTATCGAGTTTATGCACCACAATGGTTTTCATTTCTAAAAATGCTGCTGCTGATCCAAAGCAAACATCTTGAATTAGACTGGCAATCATATTCAATGCCAATGGATTCCCACGATAGAGTTGAATCAGGGTTTGCCATGCAGCGGGTTCAGCATCCTAGTCCAAAGGTGAGCCAGTAGTGAGCCGCCATGCGCTGAATCGTTTGGGATAGTTGGAGCCATAGAGCATTGAGTTCCACTAGCCGCTAAACCGGAAGAGAGTTTATGTTTAATTTCTTTAGCCAAGCCATATCTGCACCTTGTTCGGCACTGAAGTGTTGACAGTGCCCCTCTATCTGTTGGCGTTTTCGCCTGCGATCGCGGTTTGGCTAGCGAAAAAGCAAGACTTTCCCACTTTATTAAACGCTGAATCCCTCTTGCATCTGATACTGGCGTTGGGGTTATCCATCATTTTGACTTTCCTATTTCATACGCTAGCGATCCCACTCTAGCAATCTATCAAAGCGTTGCTCTATCTAAGATCTTCTAAACTCACCTCTGCTTGAGTCAAGCGTGTGCTACCTAGTGTCAAAAATATGACCGTTATTGAAACCATTAAAACTTTGGAAAAACTATGAAGCAATCAATCCTTTATGGGTTAATGGGCGATCGCGCCGGACGAGTCGTGCAGGCATTTTGGAATTGGCTTTGGGGTAAACTCAGATCTTGCACCTACGGTATAAACCAGGAGTAGGCGAATAAAGAGTACAAAA
>JAQYWN010000546.1 GCA_029379265.1 Rhizonema sp. NSF051 | reverse complement strand
GTTTTAATGGATATATTAATTATCTTAGCTGAGGTCAGCTTCACAATCCTGATTTTTTTGATGATAAACTGGCTTGTGGGCAAATTCTTTCAGTTGTTTATTAACTTATCTATTTTCAATGGTCAGGAGAGAAATATCAAAACCCTGCGTCGAAACATTAAAGGGTTGTTGATCCTGACTTGTTTAGTACTGTGCATTTTTATTGTGGCTGCGGATAGTTTTCAAATCTATCGAGGGGAAAACCTTCAACAATATACACTCTCGTTAATTCACCGTATTCCACCAGGATTTTGGGTAATTCTAGGAGTTGGTAGTGCTAAAAGCATTGGTACTTTGATTTTAGCGGCTATTGTTGTAAAATTTGTGCAATACTGGCTCAAAGTAGCTAACATTCGTGCTAGAAGAATTGAACAAAGCACAGCTGACGATGAAAATATCGATACGTTCTTCGAGAACCTTAAAAATATCGTTATCAGTGGAATATGGCTTTGGGCTGTTATCTGGTGTAGCAAGTTTCTTAAAGTGCCAGTCGTTATATCTGAGTACTTCTACATCCTAATACGGATCTATCTCATCATTGCCGTCGGATTACTCATACTTCAAGCGACTAATGCGATTATTAATACATTAGATGTTCTAAGTGTAAGATACTCCAGTCCTGAAAACCTTCTCAGATTCTATGATCGTCTCCGACACCTAATCCCCTTTATGAAGAGGTGTCTGGAATTAGTGATTTATGTCTGCATAACTACATTGGTGATTCAGCAAATCCAGTTAATCGCTAACATTGCAGTATTCGGAGCTAAAACTGTTAAGATAGTTGGTATTATTTTCGTCAGTCGTGTTTTGTTTGAGGTCGTCTACTTACTTGTTGAAGAAGTATTGTTCAATGACCGACATCTAACTGATACTTATAGAAGCAGACGTCTTACCCTTGTTCCTCTCATCCGTAGTTTTTTACAATATCTAGTTTACTTCGGTGCTAGTGTCTCCATCCTCTACACCCTAGACATCAATCCCACTCCTATACTCGCAGGTGCAGGCATTGTTGGTGTAGCTGTGGGTTTTGGATCACAGACACTAGTCAATGATATAGTCTGCGGCTTTTTTATTCTGTTTGAAAACTATTACTTAGTCGGGGATTATGTTCAGGCAGGGAAAGCCCAAGATAGGACTGTAGAGGGGATTGTGGAGGCAATTGAACTTAGAACCACTCGTCTGAGGCATCCCAATGGTCAATTGCAGATTATTCGTAATGGCGATATAGGCTCAATCACCAATTACTCCAAACAGTATATTTTTGCAGTTGTTGAAATTAGCGTACCTTATAACTCTAACTTAGCTCATGTGTACAAAGTGGTTGAGGAAGTAGGAGAACAGTTGAAAGTAAATGACGCGGATGTACTCGAACCCACACAAGTCGATGGAGTAGAGAGCCTCGGAGAATCGAGCTTATTGCTACGGACGTTAACGAAGGTTAAGCCGGGAAAACATCTTCACATCCAACGCATTCTCCGGAAGACTTTTGCAGATGCTTTAGTGCAGGAAGGAATTACAATTCCCCTTCGTATTGAAACTACTGAATCGTGAATTCAGCTATGCTCTCACGCGCTATATCGTGGGATGGAAACTTGGCGGCTTTGTGGCTCGTGCTACACCAAATGTTTTGATTGAAGTAGATACGCCATGATTGAAGCGTCTCTCATGATGAGAATTGCTGATGTTTGGTTGGCGTTGGAACCATTCGCATTCCTGCTGGTGCAGCTACAGTCAAACCACGGCGCACAGGACGTACAGGACGCTTGTTGACTCGGGACACTTGAAAGCGCGATAGAATCGTTGCCAACACCAATTTCATCTCATACTGAGCAAAAGCCATCCCAATACACCGACGATTCCCGCCGCCAAAGGGCAAATACTCATAAGGAGAAAATTGCCTGTCCAAAAAACGTTCTGGCTTGAATTGTTTCGGTTGTGGGTAGACTTCTTCTCGATGGTGTGCTAAATAAATGCTGGGGATAATGAATGTTTTTACTGGGAGTTTGTAGCCTATTATTTCTATTGGAGATTTTACTACTCGAAAGAAAGCAGTCATCACAATAGGATAAATTCGCAGGGTTTCTTGGCAAACTGCTGTGAGATACGGTAATTTGGCAATGACACTAGAATCTGGGTTTTCACCAATAGAGCTTAGTTCCCGTTGCAACTTGTCACGCACTTGTGGTAGACAATCAATCCAGTAAAAAGCCCAAGTCAGTGCGGAAGCAGTTGTTTCATGTCCCGCAACTAGTAGCGTCATTAATTCATCGTGTAATTCATCGTCTGACATTACTTGACCATCTTGATCTCGAGCAGACATCATTAAACTGAGGATATCTTGACGATTTTGGTTTGATTGTGTACGACGTTCTTGAATCAAGGCATAAATGAGTTCATCAACTTTTTGTTTCAAGCGCACTATTCTACCCCAAGGACTCCACGCGCCTAAATCTTTTTGTAAAAATGGAAAAATCACAGCGCTCGACATTAAGGGAGAACTCATTGCTTCTAGCAAAGAAGTTAGCAGTAATGCCAGTTCATCAAAACGTTGTCCTTCATCCAGACCAAATACCACTCGTAATATGACAGATATAGTGAGCTTTTGCATTGAATCACGGATTTTGAAAGGCTTGTTCACCCGCCACTCATCACATAAGTGTTCTGTGATTTCGCGGATAGACTCACCATAAATCCGCATTCGATCACCGTGAAAAGGAGGGGTTAATAATTGGCGTTGACGCTGGTGGCGATCGCCATCCAAAAAAATCATGGAATTTGTCCCCAGCAAAAATCTTAAACCTTTAGGTCCCCCTCCTGAACTTAACTGACTCGAATCAGCCGTAAAAATCTGTTGTAGTGCTTGGGGGTTGCTAAAGTAGACAATTGAGGAACCGTAAAAATTCGAGATGCTAAAGTTGTCACCATAGGTCTTAGCAAAATCCTCCACATATTCTATGGGCTGAAGAAGAAATTTTATCTGCCTCACGAAGCTAGGTCTATTGTCTGATACATTAGGAAGACTGTTAGTGTTAGTTGCGATCATATAACTTTTTGTGGAGTAGATTGCTCTGCTGACTATATTGTTGCGCAATACTACTCGGTTAAGGCTTGACTGCTGCTCGCTAATATCTTGGCATATCTATGTAATATTTAAGTTTTTGTAAGATTGCGATCGCATTCTCGCAAAATGGGTATTCAACCGCCTCGCCACTCAGGCTATAGATTCGGCAAGATTTTACTTTACAGCAATTTTCATATGTATAGACCACAGTTGAGACAGTTCGTTTTGGAGTGGGTAAGGGTTTTATATAGATAATATCTGGGATCATCCGATCTAATATCAAAGAAAGCCCCTACACAAGTTATGTAGTCTATCAATGTGAAAACTGCTGTAAGTCACATAACTGCCACTTTATAGTTTATTTCACTGTTGAAGTTACATTTTACTGCCATCATCTGCTTCCACCTCGCTGACTTCTTGTCTTTGTCTTTGTCCTTTTCAGTGTCTTGTTCATCAGGTTTCCATTAATTCGTCTCTGTAACGAGTACAGAGACGATTCAGTCAGCAGAGACCGAGAAAGCAGAGTACAACGGTTTCCATTAATTCGTCTCTGTAACGAGTACAGAGACCCGTACCCCCGACTCAATGAAATTCTGCACAGTGTCTTGGTTTCCATTAATTCGTCTCTGTAACGAGTACAGAGACTCGGGGGTAGAATATGTAGCTCAGTCTTATACATTTCTCGTTTCCATTAATTCGTCTCTGTAACGAGTACAGAGACCTAACTGCTTATCGCCTTATTTGCGTTAGTTTTAAAAATAACATCCCCGTTGTGATCAGATATTTTAAACTTTCCTTCCTGCACAGGAAATTTTAGCTTTCTCATGATCTCTTCCTTCAGAAGCTTTAAATCTGTTTGATTAGACACATTGAATTGCCTATATAAATTTTCATTTTTGATTAATGATAGACATTCATTATCCCACTGTATCAACTTAGACACAGAAACACCTTGATACTTATCAGTAATCTTCTGAATTTCATGAAATATTGCCACCTTCAAGAAAGTTTCCTGTGCAGCAGCCAGCAAAGTAATTCCTTGTAGATAATTATTTTGATTGAAGAAATGGCTGATCAAGTCGAGGCTATCGACAATGCGCTGACTGGCGTTATCAATTTCAAAATCTTTAGTGCTATCTCTGTTTACACTATGCAGATTGAAGAAATGAACCATTTGCTCAAGTTCATTTTTGGCTTCTGGCTGAACTTTTTCGATTTCCTCTAATATTTTAAGTGCTGCACCAGGAAAGCCATCAGTAATAAGCTGCTTTGCTTTTATAATTTGGAAACTCCGCCTGTATTCAGAAGTGTTGCTATTAACTTCTTCTGGCTTAGCTTGCAAGATATATTCAACTTCTTCTGCTTGTGATTCCTGAGCGTCTGTACTATCATAATATTGATTGCTCAGGATAAAACTAACTTTTTTGAACTTATTTAAAACTACAAATTGTACAGCAGAGGAAATCGCTGGCGTCCCTGCCTGGTGGCCGCTACGCATTGACAGCGATGTATTGGAGTGGTTTAAGTCTCGTGGGCGAGGTTATCAAACCCAAATCAACACCCTACTGCGAGCCTATATGGAAGCTCACCGATAGCTGGATGCTTGGGCTTGAGCCTTTTGCCTCAAGCTAACTACAAAATCAAAAGCGCTCAAACGATTATAAGGTCAGTCATTGAACGAACCTAAATTCGCTTACTGGTTTACAATGAAAAACAGGAGGTTATCGTCCAATGGCTGTAGAGCAATATCGTCAAATCATCCAACAGCTAATTTTAGAACGGGCACAGAGGCGATCTCCGCAAGAGGAAATCGAGAGACAAGCCATTTTAGATACTGAGCGCGATCACTACCTCTTGCTACACACTGGCTGGCGCGATAATCGCCGAACGCATGGATGCAGCCTGCATCTCGATATTAAAGACGGTAAAATCTGGATTCAGCATGATGGAACTGAAGTCGGCATTGCTACACAACTCCTCGAACTTGGTGTGCCTTCATCTGATATCGTATTAGCGTTTCACTCACCTTTCATGCGTCAATTTACTGAGTTCGCTACTCATTGAGCTGTAGCCTTTTTCAGGCAAGCCAGTGCCGTTAAGGTTCACCGAGCAGTATTGACTTTAAGCCTATCTTTATCCCTAACTGTCCTGAAATTATAGCACATAACAGTCAATTTGTACAGTATAAAATATCATCTCCGTTTATAGCAGTTTTTCGATAAATCAAACACACCTTAGGGACGAACAACCGTTCGCTCTCACCAAGGATTGTGGTTTAGCATATTGCCAAGAAATAAATGCCCAGCAGTTCATTCTAGATCTCTCGTCGTAGTCGCGAAGCTACAGCCCAAGGGAAGCTTCCCCCGGCAGACTTCGCGCTTGGGTTCCCCAATCCGTAGTGCTATTTATTTTTATGGATCACTCTTACAGCAGTTTTCACATTGATAGAATACATAACTTGTGTAGGGGCTTTCTTTGATATTATATCGGATGTACCCAGATATTATCTGTATAAAACCTGCCCTTACTCCAAAACGAACTGCCTCAACTGTTATAGTCTATACATCTGAAAATTGCTGTAAATAGATGGAAAACGCAGCAAATAAAAAATAGGCTCGTAGTTGAGGACAGTACGTCCGAGGTGAGACCAGTGCTGCTTTGAGGGTTTCCCT
>JAQYWN010000545.1 GCA_029379265.1 Rhizonema sp. NSF051 | reverse complement strand
GAAATAGGTTTTATTGAGCAATTAAATGAATACATTTGTGAGAAAAAGACTAATTTTAAAAAGCTTTTTTTTAGCAGTATAAGATATTTTTTACTGGCTCATTCACAAGTTACTTTTGTTTATTTAATGGATGAGCTAGATGCATTGCAGTCACATCAAAATTATTTACAAGACGCTAGAGCTATCGTTAGAGACCTGATCAATGAAGCACTTGGTGGCGGAAAATTTCGTCTTATGATCTATATGGTTGGCGTATCAGATGATGTAGAAACTTTTATCAAAGCAGATCATGCCCTGTATAGCCGTGTTTTTGATTCCGTTATCAATCTCGTTGCTTACCGACGAGAGGAATGTGAAAAAATCAAATCAAAAATAGAAGAACGGATTGAAGGTGCTTACAGTGGTTGCAAAGATTTTGATAAAGCTTGGCAAGAAATTACGAATATAAAGCTTGAACCTGGACATGACTACAGTAACTTAAGAGAATTCTGTAAAAAATTATCAGGAAAAGTAATTGAGATCCATGAAAGGTACTTCCACTCTTTTGATAAGTCTTTCAACAAATTTGAAGAAAAAGCACGTCAATTAGTTGAAATACAAGCTATAAAAAAATGGAGTGGATATCTTGGTGATTCTTTAACAAAGGAAACGAGTACAGAACAGCGTTTAGGGCATCTTGGTCATACAAAATGGAAAAGATATAAAGGTAAAAATGGTTTTGTACTTTTAGTAGCCACAAGTACGACAATTATTAAAAATCATGCTGTAGATTGCTATGCAGAATTATGGCATAACGGTCATGAAGTTGCTAAAGCATATGGAGAAGCTAAAAATTATTCTCTAACTAAAGAGCATATAGATACATTCCAACAATGGTTAACTGACTTTAAGTATGATTCTATTTCTACAGATGGAAATCCACCTGATATTGCATTTATAATTTCGCCTTCTTGCACAGCGTTACAGCAAAAAAAATTAAAGATAAAGAGTATTGAATTTATCAAACTAGAAAAAATTCTTGAGCAAGTCCTTTCGGAAGAGGAAATTATTAATCCCCTTGTTCCTGAAGACGAAAATGACTCAGTTAGCATAAATGAAGCGGATGAAAAAAGTGACTCAGTTAGTATAAATGAAGCCGATAAAACCTCGCTTATCAATGCACTCAAGGGTACAAAACTTCGTAAACCAACCGTTGACAAGCTCATTAACAATAGACCTTATAATAATCTTGAAGATTTAGCTATCAAGATGAACTTTAGCAAATTTGTCCAAGATAAACTTCAGGATAAACTCAATAGCGGAGAAATTTGCTTTGATTAACAAAGTGCGATCGCCGTTGCCAGCAACCACATCAATTTGTTAGGCGATCGCTGTTGCTGGACTGCTGAACAAACTTAAGTAGAACTGCTGCACTTCTGCTGTCAAAAGATTCCAAGTTTGGGTAATTAATTCCCGTGGTTGGCAGTTGTACAACTTCAAGGCAATATCAACGCCCATTACCTGAGCTTTATTCAGCCGTCGTTGCCACGTTTTGTCTGGGGTGTCGCTTTCTGGTGTCCAAAACGGTTCTGATTCTCGGACTGCTGCATCAACCAGTGCTACCACATCAACGACTTCCTCAATGACTTGTTTGTCATGATTAGGTCGCTGTAACATATGCTCATACATAAACACTTCGCATCCGTCTACTAGTTCGACGGTGTACAACCAACAATCAGCATCACAATAAAGGCGATCGCACACCAAACCAATCTCTAACACACCGTCGATTATTCCCTCAACATCTTGCCCAATTTCAAACAAAGCATCTGGTACCACTGCTTCTTTTTCTTCGCCCTCGTGTACTACAACTTTAGTTTTTGGCTCTTCTGTAGTACACGATTTTTCACCGCCAGTAGTTTTTTTGTTTATATATACTTTTTTCAAAACTACTGGCGGTTGTGGAAGCGAGTTACTGTCAAGCTTTGAAGCTTTTTTATCGGCTAAAATCGACAGTATATTTTCACGTGCATTTGAAGGTATATTCTTTGGTTTTGTAGTCACCAGATTGTAGTATCGTAAGCCAGAAGCGTCGCGATGTGTCTCCGAAAGTTTAAAGGCGAATCGACTTAAAATTCGATTTACCCAAGGAATAATTTTTTTCTCATCGCTAGGCGGTTGAGAATCGAAGTATGCTTTTAACTGTCGCCTTTGTTTACCTTTAGCAACATATTTTAGCAATGGCTCAAGGTCGGCGCGACTGATTTCATTTTTTTCTACAACTTCAAAGAGTCCCCACTCCTCAACAAACTTAAACATCCCGCTACGTAGTTTCTTTTGATCTTGGAGCGGCGCACAACCAGTTTGGTCAAAATGCTGATACATAATTTCCAAAGACTTTATATCCTCAGGTATTAAAGCCTCACGGTTTAGAAAATCCCAGTGTAATTTTACTGCGGCGAGATAATGTCCCCTGTCTTCTTTTACGGCTTCAAAATAAAAATCGACAGGATTATCAAATTTTGACAGCAGTTGCGGAAACATAGCCTCAAAATAATATCTAGCAAGTTTATTTCGCTCCTCCAAAGTATTGCTGGGCTTACGTTTGAGTTTTTTGCGTTCATCTTCGTTAATCAAAGGTGCATTTACTTCAGCTTTAGCTTCACTATATAGAAGTTGTTTTTGGATCTCTTTTATCTGTTTTTTGAGGCTAGTGTCAGCTTCTTTGACTTCAATATCTAAAACCCGATGCCCCTTTACCTTCAAGTGTTTCTTCAAATTTTCTCGCCGATTTCTTTGTTCGTGGGCAGTACGAGCGCGTTGCCTTGCCGAAGCTGTTAGCTCTGGGTGAAGTCCCTCTAATGCCTCGCGCTGAATTTTCTTAGCGCGATCTAAGATTTGATCGCTAGTATTCGTTCCTTGCTCAAAATCTTGAAATTCCAAAAAATTTAAGTAATCTACATCATTTTCAGCGATCGCTCTTTGCTTACGGTCTTCCTGCTCTCGTTGCAGTTGAGCTTTCGCTATTTCAGCAATCTCAATTAGATCTTCTGAGTTTTGCAGAAGTGTATTCAACTGAACCCCCGTTAGTGGTGAGCGGCTGTGCCCGGTTGTTAATTCGCGCTCGCTACTGTAGATAAAAGTAGGAATGTTAAAGCGATCACGCCCCATCATTTGTTCAAATTCGCAAGGTCCTAAGTGCGTGTTAATTGCAAATTTATTTTTAAAGTACGGGGTTAGCTTTTCCCAATTTTCAGCCAGAATCTTAGCCTTTACCTCAGCTTCGGCGATCGCTTCTGGTGATGCTCCCTCTCGCGTCATTCTTAGGATTTCTTGGATTGCGTCAACATATTCCTCAGTTAGCTCAATAGATTTACTTTGACCCATTATCGGGCTAAACATAAAATAATTAGGTTTATGCTCTGCTAGTACACGGTTGAAATCTTCTTTTTCTGCGTTTATTAAATCTTTAATTTCAGGGAGATCAGTTGTGTTTGCATCGGCTCTAAGTCCCTTTAAACCTAGTGAGTTTAATTTTGCTTCTAATGCAGCATTTAATTTTTTACTGTCACAAGGAATCATCAGAGGACCATCTTTTACAGCTTTCATCATGTCAATATAAAATTGCGCTTTATCTAGTCCTGCTTGAATCTCTTCTCCATCATCATCAAATTCGTCTTGCGAGTAAAAGTTATAAGTGATCTCAGGTTCTTTGTATGTACTGGTTACGAGATAAACAGGTATGTCCGGGCAAAGCTCTGTCAGAAAGTCGATTTCAACATTTGTTAAGTTTGCATCGTCAACCAAAATCAGCGCATTATTTTGTATTGCATCTTGCAAAAGCCACTTTAATGCTGCAATATTTTTCGGGCGTTTACCGTCTGTGTTTGTAAGGGAAGACTGTAGCAGAAACTGTAGGACTGTTCTAAATTCGTCTAATGGTATAATTACATCCTGTTTATCAAAATAACTTTCAATATTTCCCTTTGAATCGTAGTTTATTACGTGGTGAAGACTTGGTGGACAAATAGCGAAACGGTGACAATTTTGAATGTGATCGCTTTTACTCAAGACAACCCCATGCCCCTCTTGGTAAATCGACTCAACGTCAGAACATGGAACTAGTTTCATGTCTTTAGCTTGCCCTCTTTGCAGGCTTAGAGTACTAGTGATACTAAACACTGGATCATTAGGGCGATCTTGTAGAATCTTTTTGTTTTTTGTAGTTTTTCCTCGCCCCATTCCGATGGGCGATAACACTAGTGCTGCTTCGCCTTTGGGGATTTTATCTTGAATCTCGTCAAAAAAGTAGCGAGTGTGAGTTTCGAGAATGCGCCAATGGGGTTTGATAGTGATGCTGTTGAGATATTTCTGTTCTGATTCAACTTTCAACTCATACCGATTCAGAGATCGCGCTTCTTCCTGTTTTTGCTCCTCCTCAGTAAGAATTGGCTTTGTGCTTTCACTAGTACTAGTGCTTGTTTGGCTGTTAGGGAATTTGTACCCGTTTGCTCTCGCGATCGCCATAGCAGCTTTGTAGACATCCCCGGTGTCGCAGCCACAATGGGGCTTAAATGCCCCTGTGATCTTATTAATATGCAGACTATCCTGTGACTGTCCTTTGCGTGTGTGAGCCGGACACTCAGCAGTTGCCCATTCATCACCACGACCGTTAGGATTATAGTTATTTAAAAAATGTGCAAAATTATTGATATTCCAACCATCTAGCCACGAATTCTCAGTTGAAGAGAAATGAGAAGATTTTGAGCGATCGCCCTTTGCCTTGCTTGACGTACTGCTTTTACTACCTTTTTCATCCCAAAACTTGGGACACCATTCTGGTAAAACTTTCTCAAAATCTAGCCGTGAATGTATAGCAGTAAGATCCTGTTCAACAATTCTTACTAAAAAACTCTCAAGGCTCTTTGTTTCCTCATTGTATTGCCAATGTAGAAATCCTGGCAGACGCATCAGCCGACCTGGATTAATAATCGATTTGTCGCTGCCACGGTGCTGAACTAGTCTCTGTTGGTCCGTTGTCCATCCCTCAACTTCATCTTCAGTAGTCGCATAGTAAACGTGGAGAGAGTTTCGAGTTTCTACAACGGTGCGATCTTTTAAACCCAAAGATCTCATTTCTTTTAACTTTTCCCACTGCTGCTGTTTTGGCAAGCCATCGCATTCGTAGAAAAAATTTTGACATCGTACTGCATCTTGATCGAGGTGTCCGCCATTACAATCATTTGCACGAAAGTAAATCCCCTGCCCCTTTTCGTTGAATATACGAAGCTGGGCGACCCCGTCTTTATATGGTTTGTAGCGTTGATCAACAATCCATTGCCCCTTGAATGGACCCTCACGAGGTTTTATCTGTTTTGTAAAGGAAATAGATGTCTCTCCTAAAGTCAAAAAACCTGTAACAGGTAAAGAGATTATACTTCCATTTTTTTGGAAAGCTAGCCCTCGTTTGAGCAATTCTTCATTGGGTGTTTTTTTGGGATTGATTGCCATTGCTGACACGAGATCGCCTGGTGCAAATCCGAGACTGAAGAAAAAGTCCAACAAAGCGAGCGTGTCTTCGTCTGGCTCACTCTCATCAGAGTGATACTCCAAGAAGTTATAGTCGTCATCACGATCGCTGTAATCATTCTCAATCTCCGCCTCCACCGCGATCGCTCCTGATTCTTGCCCCAACGGAACGGCGATTGCTCTTTCAATTTCTTGCTGTTCCTTATTACCTGAAACTATTGCTATAGCAGCATCTTGTGCTATAATAGTCATAATTATTTTCCCCTTTTGATAAG
>JAQYWN010000544.1 GCA_029379265.1 Rhizonema sp. NSF051 | reverse complement strand
GCTTATATATTTTTTTATGTTTTTTTCAAACTAAAGTAGAGAAGATATATAGCAATGGACAGGATGTTTAGGACAATTATCAATATGCAAATCATTCTGTTGCAGCCGTTTACGACAAACTTGTCCTAACGGCTTTGGCTACTGCTATAAATCAAAACCCCTCAAGCCGACAAGCATAAGAGGGGTCTGAGATTTTTTTTAATTTTAATAACTTAACAACCGTCTAGAGCGGCGCTTTGCTATGGAAAATTGTAACACATGTAAATACTGTGGAAGTGTTGAATTTGTTGAAAAAACAGACTTAATCGGAATGCACTGGGGAGAAGTGATTTGTGCTAAGTGCGATCGGCATATCCGATGGTTACCCGATCCATCGGTAACTAGAAAATTTGAGGAGCGCTCACAAACTATAGATGAAGCGTTAAATGCTGGAATCCTTTCTGGATGGGAATTGATGTTCATACGCAATATTCGCGAAAGGCGATATTTAACCCATAAGCAACAAGAAAAATTCGATCAAATTTGTGTAAAACATGCCCTAAAAATACCCGCTATCGCAAGCGGGTGAGTGCTGAATGCTGGATTGTTGGGAATTGGCATCAGGCAGCTACTCGCTGTTGAAATACTACTTTCTCTAAAGCTGCTAATCGAGTAAGTATATTTTCCATTGCAGGTTTCTCCAAGTCTTCACCAATAGCTGCTAATACCGCGTTTAGAACAAACTCTGATTGTGACATTCCTAATTTTTCAGCATATTGTCGCACCTTTTCTAAGTCCGTAGAAGATATACGCAAATGTAGCATTGTATCTTTTTTATCAGCCATAACTATTAGTGTGTACTACTTATGTATCTCTATTTTACCTATAACATAGACGTCGCGCAAAAAGAGATACAATTGTGACACATTTTAACCTGGCATATTGTATCTCATATGTTTATCGAAATGAGATACATTAAAAGGGTGAAGCGAACGACCGAACCGAGAGATAAGGCACACTCTCAAGAAAACAGCCAGTGTCGAGCGCTTACACAGAAAAACAACTTTCTCGAATTATCCCATGATTAAAACCGAACAAAACCAGATTCTACAAGAGAATTTGAAATGCCCCAAGTGCGGAACACAACATCTAGATATCGATAATTGGGCATTAGATCCACATAAAACACACTTTTGCTTAAACTGTGGGGACTTATTTAAAAGGACTGTACGGGGTGTATCTCATCCTAGTTTTTCAACAATTGAAAAGCCTGAAAACGTCACATACATTTCAACTTCTAATTAGTGTTCAAAAAAGGACGATTCATATGACACGCACCAAATCTATTAACTCTTCTAACTCATTTCACACATCCATTAAAACTACACAAAACAAAGTGAAAAACACAAAAGCTACTTACAACACTGGTAAAAATAAATCGGCAGAATCATTAATGAAGCGCTCATTTGAGCCATTATTCAGCCCTAAAGACGGAAAAGCTAGATTAACTTTCTGTGGTGTACAACACTCTATGATCGAGTGGACAGACAACTCAGGTAAGCATAGAGATAAGCCTATAATGAAACTTGCTTTTTCATGCTTAGACACCACTCACGAATGTCCTGCAACTATTGGTATCACTTGCGAATATCGACTATCAGAGAAAAATCGATTAGGTCAAGTACTTGCAATCATGGGTTACTCATTTAAGGATGATAAACAAGTCATTGATGAAGATGATGAGTATGGTATTCAAACAAAGCAGGTAAATCCTACCGAAATTTTTGATTTCTTACGCACTCAATGTGGATTAGTTTTTAAGGGAAATCTTAAGCCAGTTATTAAAACAAGCAAGAAAACTGGGGAAGTTTACGAATCATCACTTTGGAACATCGACTACAAAACTCTCGAACCTAAAATCTTGAAAACTGGTGAACAAGAGCGCGACATGATGTCAAGTGATATCTCTGATGACGACTTCCAAAATCCTGACATAGCAATGGCTAGCGAATCTGATTAATTTGACTCAGCCCACATAAAGTAAACGCCTACATTGTTTTGAGCAATGTGGGCATTCAAAATAATAATTCTTATGAATTCAGACTACCAAAATCGAAACCCTAACACCTCAGTAAACTCCGATGAAGATGATGAATACGGAGAAGGAAAAATTACAGTCGAATTGCTCAATCGTAACAAAAATAAAACTGTTACGCCAGTAGGCGCACCAATAATAACATCTAATGATGAGGATGATGAATTTAAAGGAGGTAAAATTAGAGTTGAATTATTACGTAAAAAACCATTAAAGGACTCTTCAAGCACAGTTGTAAATATTACTGCTGAAACAATTATACAATCATCTGAAGAAAGTGAAGAAGAACCTCTTTATACTTGCAAATATAAAATTTTCTCCCCAATCATCCCTACAAATCAATGGTATGTGAATCGGGAACAGTTGACAGATACCGTTATCGATCCTTATCAATCAATTACAATTGCATTAGTAATAGATACTGAATTCACCGAAAATAAAGATGGTAAAAAAGAGTATCAACAGAAACCACGTTTAGGATTAACAACACAAATTTGTGGAATAGGTGCAGATACGCCACGCTTAATTTATGGGCATATTGAAAGAGTGAATGCTGGAAGGATTATGGCATCTGTGGAACGTTTACCAATAATAGGCAACAATTTTCACACGACTGATTACCTACAATCACTAGGACTGGATGTGGAAGTATGGGAAGCAACAGAAAGTGAATTGGCTGGACTCCCTAAATGTTTTTCGGTACTGTATGGACACTTCCTCACTGCCGAACTCAACATGATTGCCGAAGGTACGATCAAAGAACGTATCAAGCAATTACAACAATCTCAAGGTGAGGAACAAATAGCAAGTAGTAGACGTGCTTACTGTCAAAAAATTGTTGATGGAGCAATAAAACTTGATTGGGTATCACTCAAACACGTTATTTCTATTGAGGGATACCAATATGAACTTTGTCTCAAATTAGTAGATACTGGTGCAATTCATGGTGTTGCAAGTTATAAAGATTTCTGTAATGCGGTAGGATGGAAACTTCAATATAAAGATAAATTTACATCTGAAGAAAAATCTAAAATGCTTGATATGGCTATCGAGCGTTTTACAGATTTTGAAAATTATGCATTGGGTGACTTAGAGGTTTATGAAGCTTTAAACGCTTATTATAAACAGTGGATGATTGTTTATGAAAAGTTGGGTTTAATTAAATACTTCCAATGTCCTAAGCTGACAATAGGCGGAACTGTCAAAGATTTATTTGAGGCAGCACTAGCATCAAAGTTAGAAATTGAAGCAACTGATGATGATGGTAAGCCTATTTGGCGGGAAGAATTAAACCAAGTTATTGAACAATTTATCAAGCCAAGTTCTGCTAACGATTTAAGACAATTCAGCACTCATACTCGCGCTTTACTAGCTAAAGTTGAGGGTGGACGTTGCCGAAATAATCGCCCTACAGATGTGTTCGCGAAACGTAAAATTAAAGGAAAATACGACGCTTGTTTAATTGTTGATATCGATATTTCAGGATGTTACGGGGAAGGACAACGAAATCAATCTTACTTTCTAGGACTTCCCGAAATATTTGACTACAAAGCTTGCAAAAACAACGATTACATATCACTTAAAGAATGGCTTAAAACTTACGATGTTAATATTAATACATTAATCAAAGCAGTAAATGATAAAGACACAATAGCTTGGAATAATCCTGATAACTGGGGTGAGTTAGTATCAGATGCGTGGTATGCCAGAATGTCTACCCGCGAGCGCCTGAAATATCCACAAGACTACTTTGCATCATGGTTTACTGAATCGGCTGATAGGGTAGATTTACTTGCTAAAAGTATCCGAAATATGAAATCGGACACGGAAATGATGACTACCGATTGGAGTGATTTTGATGAAGAATGTGGCAGTTTGAAAATTTTTAATCATGAGATTTGGAATGGTGTCCTTACCCATGACGGCTTACAGTGGATATTTGCAATTTGTTCTCCCCGACAACGCAATGAGCTACTAGACAACCTCCAAATATTAGCCAGCGCCGTTTATCCACGTTCACAAAAATTAAATGGTGATCATAATCCAAAAGAATCACTCGAAGTTCTCAAAACACAATATAAAAATTGGGAAGGGCGAAACACAACCGAACGAATAAAGGTTGATGGACGTTCAAAAATTGTGATGAACTTTGATGAATGTCATGCTTGGTTTGATATTAACTTGGGTGAATTGTTAGTTAATAACTTACTAATTGAACGAAAAATAGCTCAAAAAGTTTATGGTAAAAAATCGCCGTTAGACGTACTTTTTAAACTTTGCATCAATACTTTATACGGCGATATGGTGTCAAAATACTTTATCACATCAAATCCTGTTTGTGGAAATAATATCACTGCTAGGGCGCGATGTTTGGCTTGGTTTATGGAAAAAGGTTTTCATGGTTGGCAGTCGATTACAGATGGGTGTGCTTTTGAGTTAAATAAAATACTTTATGCATTACGTGACAGTATTAGCGGTGAAATAGTTAATCAACATCGAAAAAACTCTAAACTTCATCAACGTATGATTAAACGAGCGCCACTTGGAAGTAAGGAAGAAATTTTAGGAGAGTGGAATGAAATAACCTACAAAAAATGGAGTGAAGATAAAATCAAGATAGTTACAGAAAAATTTCTCACTTTAATTGTCGATGCAAAAAAAATCTCACCAATTATCAAACAAGATATAGAGCATGAGGGTTGTGAAATTATTATAGTCCCTGCCATCAATTGGATTGATGATAATGCAATGCAACATTTACAAACAACTTTTCCTTTAGTTGATGTACTCCACAAAGAAAGTTCAAATATCAAAATAAATGATGATTTATCGGTAAATTTCAAACTACGTAAAGGTCAATTTACCTTTGAAACTAAAGACGTGTTTTGCTGTGGATCATTTCATGGAAGTGCAAATTATTTATTAGCAAACCCAAATGGTACAACTATTAAAGCACGTGGTTATGAAGTAAAAAAAGAACATACTGCTATTGACTTAGATGGTAAAAAAATAGCTGAAGAGGATGAAGTTATTTTTCTAAAATCTAACCGATATGGTACTAAACATAATCCGGCAAAAGATTTAATGCAACAATTACTAGACAACCCAGAAAGTGTTAAACGGCAATTGCCAGCTATCAAAAAAGGTATTCTCAAAATCTCTGACTACAAAAACTTAGCGGATAAATATGACAAACTTGGCATAGAACCTGGCGATAGTATACTTAGAACATTTTTACTACAAGAATTCAGCCTTAGTCAATTCACTTTTGAAACCTATGAACAATATATGATGTGGAGAGAAATTATTTCCCGTCTAAAAGATACCGACAGACAATCACTGGAAGGTTTTTTCTTAAATGATAATGAAACATTGGACTTTATTAAATTGTGTAACTGGGTGGATGAAAAGATAGCTGGAGGTGTAGACAAACCTTTTGACTTACTATCAGACCCTAACGACAATGACAGACGTGCTGAAAAACGTGCTAAAGAAGCAAAAAATACTGGTAAAAAACCAGGTGGGGGAAGACAGAAAAAAAGAAAAGTAGTTTCCCTATCGCACCCACATTTAAAAACGTTCAATGCCCTCAGGAAGCAGATAAATGACACCGACCTAGACACAGTGGCAAATGATGACTAAGCCCACTCACCGAGCCACAAGATTCCTCATCCCCCAATTGCCGTCGATTTGAAAGGGGATTTTTGTTATTTAAATA
>JAQYWN010000543.1 GCA_029379265.1 Rhizonema sp. NSF051 | reverse complement strand
GTATTACTGATTTTGTAATAAATTTCACCACATCAACATATTTTAGAGAGTCATGAATAGAATGTGTTACTAAATGATTCCGAAATGTATAATAAATATCCCATACTGGATTCTTTGCATAGAAAGGTTCGTGCCATACAGCTATACCTGGAAATGCCACTATTGAATTCCCAAGGTGTCGTTTCATCCTCAAGCCGAACTCCATATCATCTATTTTAATAAAGAAAGGCAGTGGTAATCCTATTTCTTTAATGGTTTCTCTTGAAAAACAGAAAAACCAAAATCCTCCATAGTCTGGATTCTCTTCTGATAGCAAAAGATTAGTAGATTTTGAGTTTTCGAGATTTAGCTTAGGTTTGAGACAGATAACTTTGAACGGATCAGATTTGGGATTTCCCTGAATATCTAAAGTTTGACCGTACAACGCTCCAGCTTCTGACAATATGTGCTTTTTATATAAATCAAACATACTACCAGAAACGGTAAAGTCATGCTTACTATACTCATATAGTGGGAAAAGTCTATAGATAGACTCACTCTCTAATTCAATATCATCATCCATGAACAAGAAGTGTGTATGAACATTCTCTAGAGCTTGGATTAAACCTCTTGTGAAACCTCCACTTCCACCAACATTTCTGTTAGATATTAATTCGACTCTCGGCTCTATGAAGTCATCTTCTGTTAGAGTTCTGCCATTATCTACAATAAAAACTTTAAGCTTCTTGTCTTGTAGTAAATCATCTTTCAAAATAGCGCTTACTGTGTTTTTTACATAAACTTCCTTCTTGAAAGTGCAAGTAATAATGCCTAAAGATACTTCTCTAATCTTTGGTTGTTCAGTTACAATAAGTCCTTCTGTAAATAAGCCAAGCTCACTCAGACAATTTATTTCAAGATAAACTCTCCCTGCATCCTCACTCCGCCACGAAGCAGGTAGCGAGATTTTAACAGGTTCTAATTGTTGACAATTTTCGTATTTTTCTGTATGAATAAGTTCTTTACGCTCTCTACTAGACCATTCTCTGTAAAGAGACACTTGAAAATTACCATCGAGTTTCAACAAGTAATCTAGAGAAGAAAGTTCGGTATATTTGGCGTAGAATTTCTCGTAAAATGAATTAAAGTAAGTGTTTAAGGATAAAACACTATTCTTGGTTAACGCCACCTCTACGTGTTGTTCGCAGAAATTTAATGACGCACCTTCACTGCATTTCATGTACAAGCTAGAAGTTTCAGGTGTACGGGGAAATCGAATTCTGCTGACTACGTTCATCTGCCTCCTGCTCACTTTTTTTAGATTTCGTGTTGTTTACAGACACAACCTCTTGTCTTTTTCTCAGGTGGTAAGTTCACTTCCTCCCATAAGTAGTTATCCGTGTTACTACTGAATTCTTCCGTCGCTTCTGGAAGAATCAGGATTAATTGAAAAAATTGTTACGGAATTTTTGTAAAAATTTTGCAGGATCAGTGAGTATAAATAGATGTAATGACCACCTGATTTTTCCCCTTATCTTGACAGGGTTGCAAACATCAGCGTAACATGCTGGCTTATCGGGTAACGTGAAAAGGAATAAGAACCCATGGAAGGCATTGCAATGCCCCTGCAACAATCTCCCCAGGCTCCAGACCTGAGTTCGCTTCTCAACTCTGGACTTGACGGGGGACTCCTGAAACCTCAGGATGTGTACAGAGCCATGGGTGCATCACCACTATCGAGTTGGACGGAGTCTAGCAACCTTAATCCGCCGACTGAGCCAGTAATAGCCCTTGGGAGCAATACTGAACCTCTCGCTCCGAGTGTTTCTCTCCTCAATGACTCACAGAGCAGCGATCGCCTAATCGGCAAAATGAGTGACAATGGATTTTCTGTAGGTCAGGCTGGCTCACTGCCTACCCAGGATGCTCATAGAAGCTTAGTCTTCATTGACCCTAATGTAGATGATTACCGCAGTCTGGTTGCTGATGTCTCACCTAAGGCAGAGGTGATCGTGCTTGACCCCTCAAAGGATGGCATCGAGCAAATCACGAAGGAATTGTCCAACCATCGAGGAATTTCTGACGTCGAGATCGTTTCTCACGGCGCATCTGGGCGTCTACTTTTGGGGCACACTTCGTTAGACTCCACCACCCTCGACCATTACAGCGAGCAATTACAACACTGGGCAAATTCCCTCACAGATGATGCTGATATCCGTTTGTACGGCTGTAATATTGCCCAAGGCGAACAAGGTAGCAGCTTTGTGAAAGAACTGAGCCATCTAACGAAAGTTAATATTGCGGCTTCCACTAACCTCACTGGCAGTGCTGCTCGAGGAGGCGACTGGAATTTAGAGTTCACTACGGGTAAAATCAACACAGCTTCAGCCTTGCGAGCTGAGGGGCTGCAAACCTACAATGCGACTCTGGGGAATCAGATGAATTTTCCAGATGGCTTCATGAAGAGCATCCTTGACTATGGCGCAGTACCTGACGGCAAAACCGATGACACTGCGGCTATTCAGAAAGCTCTTGATGATGAGCGGCTTGATGCTAACGGCAATCCCTTGTATAGTCCAGCCGATCAATACAACGGTCGCCCCAAAGCACTTTACTTCCCTGCAGGTACCTATTTAGTGAGTAATACTCTAAATTGGGTCGGCTGCTGTGTTACCCTTCAAGGTCAGGGTAGTGGTGCCACTGTCATCCGGCTCAAGGACAATGCGTCAGGCTACGACAACTCTGCTGCTCCCAAGGCGGTGATTCAAACTCCGGATGGCAACATGTCTTTCCGCCAGAACATTTGGAACCTCAGTGTTGACACTGGAAGTAACAATCCTGGTGCGATCGGTATTGACTACATTTCTAACAATGTAGGTTCAATGCATGATGTAACGATTAAATCTGACGACGGCAAGGGTTTTGTTGGTGTCGGCATGGATCGGGGATGGCCTGGTCCTTGTCTGCTCAAGAATGTTGAGGTTGACGGCTTTGATTATGGCATTCGGGTCACTTCTGGAGAGTACGGTCCGACTTTGGAGAACATTACGCTGAATAACCAGGGGGTAGCGGGTATTAACGATGTCTACGGCGTACTATCGATTGAGGGACTGCACAGTACGAACTCCGTGCCAGTGATTCAGGGAACGAGCTGGGCTGGTACGGTTACGTTACTAGACGCGGACTTACAAGGAGGTGCATCCAACGTTAGCGCAATTCAAACCGAAGGCGAGTTGTACGCACGTAATATCACTACCAGTGGTTATCAGTCAGCAATTAGGTACAAAGGCACGGTGGTTCCTGGTACATCGCAGACTGAATATACCTCGAATACTTACCAGTTGTTCGACGGTTCCAAGCGATCGCTCAACTTGCCAATCAAGGAGACTCCGGAGTACTACGACAGCAATATGGACAACTGGGGACGCTTTGAAACACCTAATGGGTACGGCGATACTAGTCAGTTGCAGTCGTTGCTAAACTCTGGTAAGTCTACAATCTACTTCCCTTTTAACAAATACTTCTCCTATGATGAAAAAGTGGTCACAGTTCCCGCATCGGTCAAACGCATCATCGGGTTTTCATCGGTAGTCAATGGGGAGGCTGGCATAAACGGCGGTGGTATCAAGTTTGTGGTCGATGGGAATAGTTCAGATCCACTTATCATTGAGCAGTTCGGTTATGGAGTGAAAGTAGAACAAGATTCATCGCGACCAGTAGCGCTCAAGGATGGGAGTTACCAGTACACCTCAAGCCCTGGTGCTGGCGATTTGTTCCTTGAGGACGTAAATATTGAACCTCTTCAAATCCAACCAAATCAGAACGTTTGGGCACGACAGTTGAATGACGAATACGGCGGTACCAAGATTCTGAATAACGGTGGCAATCTCTGGATTCTGGGTCTCAAGACCGAACGCACTGGCACCGTTATCCAATCACAAAATGGTGCGAAGACTGAGTTGCTGGGAGGAGTCATCCTGCCGTCGCAGCAGTTTTCTGCTAGCGATAAGCTGATACCAGCGTTTGTTAGCAACGACTCAAGCACCTCGCTAGTGTATCGAGTACTTGCCTACGATCCTGCCAACAACTACGATATCCAAGTAGAGGAGACGCGCAATGGGGTGAAGCGTCAGTTATTAAGCAGCCAAATTCCGCTGCAAGTGACGTTGTTTACAGGGTATTAATAAGAACCAGTCAAGTGAACAATAAGATTCCCGACTTCTCTAAAAAGTCGGGAATCTTCGCCTTAACTAGAGAGACTTAAGGTGAATCGGTCCTGCAATAAGTTTTTGAACTATCCTTTGTGGGAAGAAAAAGTGGGAGTTTTACTACCAGCAGGTATGCGATCGCTATTAGTCTACACTCAATTTATCAACAAACTTTCTGAGCCATAACACACCATTTTATCTAGTGCGTTATGCTAAGGCACTTTCCAGGAAATAAAATACCAGCCTTCTTACAACGAGTATCTGTGTGTGCCGACAAATTAACCAACCAAGGCTGGTATTTTATTTTTAAGGATCTCCCTAATGTCACGAAATTTAAAATTGTTGTATTCCGTTCGTAGTTGCGCTTATCGCGCTAAAGCGCAACTACAAACCTATAATGATTTATTTCCGCCAACCTGCTTATCTTGCTTTCTCAGATTGAATTCGCTATCTCTTTCTCAAACACACCAAGCGCTCGAACCACTGCTTGATCCATGTCATAGTACTTGTAATCTCCAAGTCTTCCAGCAAAAAGTACCGTACCGTTGAGTTTCTCGATTTCTTTCTGGTAAAGATCCAGAAGCTTACGGTTATCCTCATTGAGGATGGGGTAATATGGATCATTTTTCCCCGGTACATAAGCTTGTGGATGTTCCATCACCAAAGTGGTTTTGGGTGAGGTTTGTCCTGACAGGTATTTCTGCTCAGTAATGCGGGTGATGTCGTAATCGTTAGGGTAGTTGACTGTCCCAACCTCTTGATACTGCTCTTGATCCAAAGTCTCGAATTGAAAGCGCAAGCTGCGGTAAGGCAATTCACCATACATGTAATCGAAGAAGGTATCAATTGGTCCGGTGCAAAGTATCCGGTTAAACGTAACGTCGTTCATTACCTCCCGATAATCTGTATTTAGCAGTACCTTGATATTGGGGTGAGCCAACATTTTGCGGAACATTTCAGTGTAGCCAAGCTTGGGCATTGCTTGGTAAGGGTCTTGGAAGTAACGGTTGTCGCGGCTGATGTAAACTGGAACACGTCCGGTGACTCCCCGATCCAGTTCCTCTGGTTTCACACCCCACTGCTTCATTGTGTAGTGGAGGAAGATATTGTTATAAATGTAATCGGCTAAAAAAGTGAGGTCACCACTTGCACTCTCACGCAGTTTCAGGATAGGTACCTTGACCCCAAAGCCGAAGTTTTCTAAAAGTAGATTTTCTAACTTTTCTGCATATTTTGGCGGGAAGAGGGCGTAGAGGGAATTGATATTAAAGGGGATAGGAACTTTTTTACCTTCGACAACTCCCAGCACATGGTGATGGTAATATCTCCAATCAGTAAATTGAGACAGATAATCCCAAACTTTTTTGGATTTAGTGTGGAAGATGTGAGGACCGTATTTGTGAACCAGGATGCCATGCTCGTTGTAGTAGTCGTAGGCATTGCCACCGATGTGATCGCGTTTTTCTACAATGAGTACTCTTTGCCCAAGCTCATTAGCAACTCGCTCAGCGATGACGCAGGCAGAATACCCAGCGCCTATGATTAGCCAATCAAATTTCATGTAATTTCACTTCTCTTGATAATAAAAGGTACACTTGCTCTAGATTGCTT
>JAQYWN010000542.1 GCA_029379265.1 Rhizonema sp. NSF051 | reverse complement strand
TCTTGGGAACAATGCCTAATTTACATGACTTTTAGCCTTAACTGAACCGTATTGCCTTCTAATGAACTTACCCAAGAATTGGTTGCATCATTGCCAAACATCTGCTACGTTCGCGAACTAAAACCAGGTCTGGACTTTGCACGAAATCGGGCTTTGCACTCAGCAACGGGTGAGCTTTTAGCTTTCCTGGATGATGATGTCGTCGTAGACCGGAAATGGCTAGAAGGTCTAATGGAAGCCTGGGCAGAAAATCCCGATGCTGCTGCTTTTACAGGATTGGTACTGCCTTATGAATTAGCCACAGAAGCACAAATTTTATTTGAACAAAGAGGGGGTTTTCGTCGCGGCTTTGAGAAAATTCGCTATGGCCAAGTTTTACCTGGAAATCCCCTGTATCCCTGTGGAGCCGGAATGTTTGGAGCAGGTTGTAATATGGCTTTCCGCCGAGATATTTTATTAAAAATAGGCGGTTTTGATGAGGCTCTTGATACAGGCGCACCTCTTCCTGGCGGCGGCGACTTAGATATTTTTTATCGGGTCATTCGAGCAGGTTATCCACTCGTATACGAACCTCAATATTTAGTGTTTCACCAACATCGTCGGGAAGGTGAAAAACTGCGTCGCCAATATTGGACATGGGGTTTGGGCTTCATGGCATTTGTGGTTAAGTCCTATCAAAGCGACCCCTCCCAACGTTCCCAGTTGCGCCGTCTTATATGGTGGTGGATTAAAGACCAATTGAAGCAATTTAAAGATAGTTTGAGTCGCCGCCATGTCTTGCCTCCAACAATGATTTTAGCGGAGTTTTGGGGCGGAATTGTTGGACTTTTAGGGGAATATCCCCGCTCGTTAAGACGTATTGAGCAAATTAGGAGGAAATTTTCGTGACTACCTTTGCTCCCTATAAAATTCTGCACATTGAGTTGAGTGAAGGTATTCCTACATTAACTGCTGAAGCAAAGTATCAGGGTTTATATGCGATCTTTTGGTGGTATGGTATCCCCCTGGGTCATCGGGAAATCCCTACAGTTGAATTGCCAACGACTGCATTTTCACTCTACCATCTGATTGTGCAAACGATTACCCCAACAGTGGGCGATCGCCTTTTAGAACATGGTTTCAAAGCAGCTTTGCCTGTCATTTCCGAAAATCCTTCACGGGATAAACCTGTAGATTTGCACGCTTTAATGGCATTACAGCAACCACTCAAGCAACTGCAAGAAAATTGTTCACAGCCCGTCAGTGGTTCTGTTTCCGTGGTCATCTGTACGCGCAACCGACCCCAGCAATTGGCACAATGCTTGCGATCACTCTCAGATTTGTCGCAACGTCCAGAACAAATTATAGTCGTCGATAATGCTCCTGCTGACGATGCTACACGTCAGGTTGTTGCTCAAATGCCCGGTATCCAATACCTGTTAGAACCCCGGCCGGGACTGAGCGTAGCACGTAATACTGGTATCCGTCACAGTACAGGCGACATTATTGCCTTCACTGATGATGATGCGATCGTACATCCTGACTGGATCATTCGATTGCAGCAAGGCTTTCATGAGCCTAAAGTAATGGCTGTTACTGGGCTAATGCTACCCGCAGAGCTAGAAACAGAGGCACAATTAATTTTCCACAGAGGTTCTGGAGGGCCCGGTTGGGGATCAATACTGCTCGGTTAAGGAAATAAAGTAGGCTGAAACCCTTGAAATATCGTTGTCTATCATAATTAAAAAGGGCTTAACCGAGCAGTATTGGGTTGGGGATACCGTGCCCTCACCTTTGACACTCAGTTTTTTGAGGAGATGAAGCACCGAGGTGTTCCCGTTTGGCGTATTGGTGCTGGAGTTAATATGGCGTTTCGACGCAAGGCTTTTGAGCTAGTAGGATACTTCGACGAACGGCTGGGAGCAGGTGCTTCCGGATGTAGTGAGGATTCGGAAGTATGGTACAGAATCTTAGCAGATGGCTGGATTTGTCGCTATGAACCAACGGCTGTCATTTACCACTACCATCGCAGTGACATAGATGGCTTGAAATCCCAATCATATCAGTATATGCGCGGTCATGTTGTAGCACTTTTATTACAGTTTTTTAACTACAAACATTGGGGCAATCTGCGTCGGTTATTTATCGCTTTACCCAGGTATTACGCAAAGCGGCTTTTATGCGAGGTCAAAAGAGGTTTTGCACCTAAGGATAGCTCAATCTTTTCGGAGATTGTTGGTTGTCTAGCTGGAGTCAAATTCTACATCAACAGTCAGAAGGCTCCAGCTAAGCAAGCGCTCCCCAGTGTATCAAATCATCACTCTTAGTGCGGAAAAATCAAGTTAAAAACATAACTATGTCTAATTTATTACCCAAGCAAATGGATAATTGTGTGTCCATCGATCTGGTTATCTGTACGTATAATAATGCGGCGCTCTTAGATCGAGCATTAACAGCAATTTCAAAACAGCAAGTTCCACCCAGCGTTTATTGGAACGTCCTAGTCGTCAACAACAATTGCACGGATGAAACCTCACAAGTTGTAGACAAATATATCCAATCTCAAAAAATCCCATCCCTGTCTACAGTTTTTGAACCAAAGCAAGGCTTGAACCATGCACGCCAATGCGGTGTCGAGAACACTACTGGAGATTGGATTGCTTTCGTTGATGATGATTGTATGTTAGATCCTGATTGGGTCGCCGAGGCAGCTAAATTTGCCTTCTCACATCTTGAGTGCGGCGCGTTTGGTGGCAAAGTTATTTTAGATTGGGAAACACTACCTCCTGCTTATGTGTTGAAGTATGGATACTCATTTGCCCAACAGGATCGTGGCATGAGTGTTACACAACCTGATTGTTTAGTAGGTGCGGGATTAGTCATTAACAGAAAGGCAACTTTAGATACTCAGTGGTTAAGTAAGCAGTTGTTAAGCGATCGCATCGGTAAAAAGCTTGTATCTGGCGGAGATGTCGAAATTGTTTTACGAATCCGCAGTGCTGGATATGATATTTGGTACAATCCTACGTGTAAATTAATGCACTTTATTCCCGCCAAAAGAACTCGACACAAATACCTCGTTAAGATTAACTATGGTCTAGGTATCAGTCAGCAAATGAGTCATAGTTTGCTCTGGCATAGTTCATATTTAAGTTGGTTATGTGAGTCAGTATTTTCGACTTTTCTCTCTTCCGTTAATCTCCTCAAGCAGACTTTAAAAATAGCATTGGGACGCGGCTATATGGAGAGCAGAGAAATTCCCATTGTCTGGGCTTTTGTACGCGGTCAATGGGCAGGAATATTAAGAATTCTTTGCATGAACGTGCAGGAACGTCAAGCCTTATTAGGAGCAGCTAAATTAGCACCCTCAAATAATTAAAAACCAAATACATCTTGCCGAAATTTCCTCATCCCAACTCCCTATCAAATCAAGAAAGCTTATAAGTATGCTGACTTTATCACAAAGTTCAAAAAAAACTGGCAAAGCACCTTTAGGAGAATTTCTCGCTTGTAATCCTTTTCCTGAACCTCTAACTCAGGGATTTTTTTACCGAGAAAAGATGCGTGCTATTCACTATATTACTCCCGACCAACCTTTTAAAGACATTTTAGAAGTAGGCGGTGGTCAAAGTGGTTTAACTGCCTTGTTATATCCGCACGCGGATGTTACTAACTTAGATTTAAACGCCCAGTACGCCCAAGCCCCCTGCAATCAACAGGAACGGGTGCGCTTTGTATGTGGAGATGCAACTGCTTTGCCCTTTGCAAGTGAGTCCTTCGATGCTGTGACAATGTTCGACCTTTTAGAACACGTACAAGATGACAAAAAAGCAGTATCAGAGGCTTTGCGAGTGTTGCGTTCTGGTGGTTTTCTCCTAATTAGTACTCCCAATGAAAATTGGCGGTTTCCCTACTACAGTTTTATGAAATCTATTTGCCCTCATGAAGCTAAAATTATGGCAGAATGGGGTCATGTCCGGCGAGGCTACACTTTGACCGAACTTAAGGCTTTGATAAAATTGCCTGAGCGGGGGTATGCCACTTTTATTAATCCCCTCACGGTTTTGAATCATGATATTGCATTTTCAAGTTTATCTCATCGTCAGCGTCAATTCTTGTGTAAAATTCTCAGTCCGCTAACATGGCTGAGTTATTACCTGCACAAACCTGAAGCTATGGGAACAGAAACTGCGTCTGCTTGGCAAAATAATGAATAAGTCACAACCAACGATCGCCTTGCTACACTGGGGGGACTTAATAGAAGACTTTTTGGACACCATCGGAGTTTCCTTCGAGGCTTTTTGCAAAGAGATGACAGGTGGCTGGATGTTCGGCTACATCAATGCTTTGAAGTTGGTTGGTGTACGGACAGTGTTATTCTGTATTTCTGCTCGTGTTACTGAACCGATTACCTACACTCACGAGCCGACAAGTGCCACCATCTGTGTTTTGCCTGCTCCCAAAATCTACCACATTGCGAGGCGTCAGATACCCAATCCCTACGGTTGGACTCTTAAGGAAGCACTTGGTGAAGATGTTCGCGGTATCCGTCGCATCCTGCTTTTAATGCTGAAAGACTTATCTCCTTACCTGGCTACACCACTAGTGGGACTTGCCCGTGAACTGCGACGCGAGGGTTGCCAAGCTATTTTGTGTCAGGAATATGAGTATGCTCGCTTTGACGCTTGCGTGTTGTTGGGGCAGTTGATGCGCTTACCAGTGTTTGCCACTTTCCAGGGAGGTGACTTTCAACTTTCTCGCTGGGAACGCCCTCTGCGCCCTCTAACACTAAGGGCTTGTGCTGGTTTGATTGTAGCAACCCAAACTGAGGTGGAGCGGGTGCAGTCCCAATACTGCGTACCATCTGCAAAACTGGCACGGATTTTTAACCCAATGGATGTCGCAAACTGGCACGCAATGGATCGTGCTGAAGCTAGGGTAGCGTTGGGAATTCCTCTTGATGCTCAGGTTGTAGTATATCACGGACGCATTGAAATACACCGCAAGGGATTGGATATTTTGCTAGAAGCTTGGGCACGTGTCTTATGCGATCGCCCGGAAAGAGACTTGCGACTGCTGCTGATCGGCACAGGAAGCGATGCTGGCGAACTACACCAACGTCTGACGACGATGCAGCTGCCAGGGGTGATGTGGAGAGATGAATATGTGCGCGATCGCACAGTAATTCTACGTTATCTGTCAGCTGCTGATATTTATACTCTCCCTTCTCGACATGAAGGTTTTCCCGTAGCACCTATCGAAGCTATGTCCTGTGGTTTACCTGTGGTAGCGACTGATGCGTCTGGAATACCTGATATTCTAAAAGGTGGCGAGGCCTCAGGGGGGTTGGTGGTACCGCGTGGCAACTCAATGGCGCTGGCTTTAGCCCTTGGTGGTGTTCTAGACAACGAAATTTGGCGACACGAACTCAGTCAACGTGCCCGGTGTCGGGCGGTGGAGTGCTTTTCTATACAGGCAATTGGCAAGCAACTGCGTGAATTTTTAATCAAGATGTAGCAAGATGTGGCATATCAATAACCAAGGGGTTCAATCAGCGTTTCAGGCAATAACGTGAGTTACCTTTCAAAATTTACGATATCCCTTGAAACGCTGATTACAGCAGTTAGGGTAAATGAACCACGTTTTTTTGTCTCATGCATAGAAGCGTAACTCGGCTTCCCGTAAGGTAGGCGCAAAGACAAGACAGTGCTTTGGTGAGCCAGCACTACAGTAGAACTTACGCATTGACATAAATCGTCTGATATACTATAGGCATTTTTAGCACCTCAACTTTTTATTTTTCCACGAAAGAGAGTTTTTCCGACT
>JAQYWN010000541.1 GCA_029379265.1 Rhizonema sp. NSF051 | reverse complement strand
AGATACATATTGTATATGCTTTTGATAAAAAATCAAAAATTTAAGTATAATTACCGAAAATACTGGTAAGTAGTTCCTCGTCTACTGTTGCAAAAGAATCGAACTAAACTTTATATTCCGTAACAGGAAATTTACGAAGAGTCTAAATGCTCCGCCGTCACTTTCTTATCCGTGTAACTAAGACTGCTTCAGTGTTAACATCTCCCTTCAAATTAGGGAGAGCAGCACCTCAACCTTTGTTGAAACCCAAACGTTTGCAGCCCGGTTCTGTTGTCGGGATAGTCAGTCCTGCTGGTGCTGTATTTGTCCGCGAAGAACTTGAAATTGTCTTAGACGCAGTCCGGGGATTGGGACTTGAGCCCCGACTCGCGCCTCATGTCCTAGATCGGTATGGTTATTTAGGAGGCAAAGATGTTGAACGTGCTGGTGACATCAATCAGTTTTTTAAAGATTCTTCTGTTGCCGCCATTTTGCCAATTCGTGGTGGATGGGGATGTAGTCGGATGCTGCCTTACCTGGATTATGATCGCATCCGCCAAAATCCAAAGATTCTCGTAGGTTTCAGCGATTTGACTGCTTTAATTCTGGGATTGAATGCGAAAACGTCCCTTATCACATTTCACGGTCCCAACGGACTGACTGGCTGGAAAACGACTCAAACAGAATACTTTCGCCGCGTTTTGTTCAAGGGTGAAGCTGTCACCTTTCAAAACATTAAAGATGCCAATGATAGCGATCGCTTGATGCAGGTGAAGTACCGGGTACGGACTATTACTGAAGGTCGTGCTCAAGGTAAACTAATCGGTGGGAATCTTTCAGTTTTCTCAGCTATTGTGGGTTCCCCGTACTTACCGGATTTAAACGGCGCAATTCTATTTTTAGAAGATACTCACGAAAATATTTACCGCATTGACCGTATGATGACACATCTCAAAATTGCGGGTGTCTTTAACCGACTTGCAGGTTTTATTTTTGGACAATGTACCGAATGTTTGCCTGATGCTGACTACGGTTCTCTCACCCTTGAAGAAGTTGTTTGGGATCACATCAAACCACTAGGCATTCCGGCTTGGTCTGGTGCAGCGATCGGTCATATTGAGACAATTCTGACACTACCCATCGGTCTCAATGTCGAAATAGATGCTCGGCAAGGAACAATTCGGATGCTAGAACCTGCCGTGGATTAAGAGTAATGAGGAGTAGGGGCAGGTTTTACCTATCAATATTAAATATGTCTATTGATCGGATAAAACCTGCCCGTACAGGAGTGATGAGTTTTGTTTGAGTCTTAAGTAAAAAAGGTAATGCTGAGTAATGAGTCTTAAGTAAAAAGGGTAATTTTACTCATAACTCATAACTCATAACTCATAACTTTAAGAAGCAACTTGAGCCGCAGTGCGGGTACGACGCCTTCTACCGTCGCTAACTTTCACTGGCTCATCGGGGATTTGCATTAATAAAGTCACAGATGGTTGACAATGCAGTTCCCGTTTCAAAGAACGCATTAATTCTCGCTCTAACTGCCCTTGCAATCCACCCCAGTCTACGTCCAATGTTTCTCCTTCAGAAGCAAATTCGGCAAAGCGTTGGCTGAGAATTTCTTCAATTCGTTGTTGAACCCACTTTTGCAGGAGCGATCGCTCGATGGTTGTAACAACACCCCGCAAGTGAATTTCTGGCTTTGCCATCAACTTGCCACTCCAATCTATGGCTGCGGCGATGGTGACAATGCCTTCTTCTGCCATGCGTTGCCGTTCTTGTAAAACCTTCGCGCTCACCATGCCAGAACCGGAGGTATCCACCAGTTCGATCCCGGCTGGCACTTTTCCGGCAACACGAATTGATTCTTCGGTTAGTTCTATGACATGGCCATTCTGAATAATCACCATGTTAGAAGTCGGAATCCCCATACTTTGTGCTGTCTGGGAGTGCTTCACGAGCATTCGATGTTCACCGTGAACTGGTACAAAGAATTTGGGTCGCGTCAGTGCGATCATCAGCTTTTGGTCTTCTTGACACCCGTGACCGGAGACGTGAATTCCTTTCTCCCGTCCGTAGATCACATTCGCTCCCTGCATCATTAACTTGTCGATGACGTTAACGACAGCGATTGTATTGCCAGGAATTGGGTTAGCTGAGAAGACCACCGTATCCCCCTGACGGATTCTCAGATGGGGATGTTCTTGATTGGCAATGCGAGTCATCGCCGACATTGGCTCTCCTTGAGAACCTGTCGTCAATATTAGTACTTTTTGCTCCGGCATATTACGGATAACATGCAACGGCTGTAGCAGATTATCTTCACACTTGATGTAACCAAGATTGCGGGCATGGGCAATCAAATTCAGCATTGAACGCCCGACTACCGCGACGACACGGTTATACTTTTGCGCCAACTGCAAAATCATGTTGATGCGATGCACGCTGGAAGCAAAGGTGGTTACAAGTAGTCTTCCAGGAGTTTGAAGGAAAATACGCTCTAAGTTCGGATAAACTGAACGTTCTGAAGGCGTAAATCCAGGTACTTCCGAGTTCGTGGAATCGCTAAGAAGGCAAAGCACACCTTTTTCACCGTGTTCGGCAAGCCGTTGGATGTCAAAATGCTCACCGTCTACAGGTGTGTGGTCAAATTTGAAATCCCCTGTATGGATAACTAAGCCAAGGGGAGTGTGCATGGCAATGGTGAAGCTATCGGCTATGGAGTGGGTGTTGCGGATATATTCTACAAAAAAGTGCTTGCCAATCCGGACAACGTCGCGTGGCTGAACGGTTCTTAATTCTGTGCGATCGCGCACCCCTGCTTCTTCTAATTTCCCCTCAAGCATTGCCATTGCCAGACGAGGACCGTAGATAACGGGAATTTCTAATTGCTTCAAGTGAAAGGCAATTCCCCCGATATGGTCTTCGTGACCGTGGGTGACAATCATGCCTTTAATTTTGTGGCGATTTTCCCGTAGATAAGTCATGTCTGGCAAGACTATATTGACGCCGTGCATCGCTTCTGTAGGAAAAGCTAAACCTGCATCTAATAGAACGATTTCATCTTCATACTCGAAGACACAGGTATTTTTGCCAATTTCGTGTAATCCGCCCAACGGAATAATTTTTAGGGCAGAGTTAATTTCGTTTTTAGTCATTTTCTCCTTAGTTATTGTTCTTTGTTGTTAATAAGAGCGAAAGTTATTTGATGAGCGTTTTTGTAGGATGGATAACACAGGATATCTATAAAGTCAGTATGAAAATGACTCAGATTTTCAATTTCTATACGATTTCTAGACACTCAGAATTCATACTATATTTGTCAGTCGTAGCACAGGTTTAACATACGCAACATTGTTAAAATTACGCACAATTTTGATATATACTTTCATCACCTGTTACCCAAGCGCTTAATGAATTCCTGGCTTGACTAAATTAAGTTCAGTCAGAACGACTTCTAATTCTTGACAAACTTGTGAGTCAGCTTCCCAAAGCGGTAGACGAGTGGAACCCACTTCCCAACCTTGCAGTTCTAATGCTTTCTTAACTAAGATGGGATTTGTCGTTGCGAACAAAGCTTTGAACAACGGGAAGAGTTTGAGATGAATTTCAGTTGCTTCCTGAACTTTACCAGAACTAAAAGCCAGGATCATCTGTTTTATTTGATTTCCTACCAAATGAGATGCCACACTTACTACGCCCTTAGCCCCTATTGCTAATAAGGGTAGAGTCATGTAATCATCACCAGAATATATCTGGAATTCTTGTGGCGTCAAGCGCCGAATCTCGCTCACCTGGTCTATGCTACCAGTAGATTCTTTTATCCCGACAATGTTCCTTACCTTTGCTAACCGGGCAACTGTTTCTGGATGAAGATTTTGACCGGTGCGACCAGGAATGTTGTATATCAACACAGGTAAATCGGGCGAAGCTTGCGCTATAGCCTGAAAGTGCTGATAAAGTCCTGCTTGCGGTGGTTTGTTGTAGTAAGGAACAACTTGTAAGGTTCCATGTATACCTATTTTAGCAGCTTTTTGTGTAGCTGCGATCGCTTCTTTTGTAGAATTGGAACCACATCCCGCAATCACCTGAGCTTTTCCTTCTACTGCTTCCAAAACCGTAGTAAACAACTGATATTCCTCCTCCCAACTGAGGGTAGGAGATTCTCCTGTTGTCCCACACATAACTAATGTATCCGTACCGTTATCCGCAAGATGCGCTGCCAGTTCTGCGGCGATCGCATAGTTGACGCTGCCATCTGCTTTAAACGGCGTAATCATAGCGGTTAAAACTCTGCCAAAATCTACCACCCTCTTTTCACTCCTAAATTTCCCTATGCAGTTTTTTTGTATCTTGGTGGTTTTCTATTGTAATAACCTGTTGACGATCTTTGTAACTGATCGTCAACGGTGTTCATGCAGCGATTACCCGCTCATGATCTTGTTTCAGCAAATTTTTTTCTATTAACAACTCTGCAATTTGCACTGCATTCAACGCCGCACCTTTCCGGATTTGGTCGCCACACAGCCACAATTCCAATCCACAGGGATGAGATATATCCTGACGAATTTTCCCCACTAAAACTTCATCTTTACCTGTTGCTTCTATCGGCATGGGGAAGTAATTTGCTTTCCCATCTTCTACTATTTTTATACCCGGAGCTTGACTTAAAATTTTTCTAGCTTCTTCTGGAGAGAAAGGTGTCTCAAATTCTAGATTAATCGCTTCTGAATGGGCCCGAAGTACGGGAACACGTACACAACTTGCAGTAATTCTTATCTGCTGATTCCCAAATATTTTGCGAGTTTCATTGATCATTTTCATTTCTTCCTCGCAGTAACCCTCTTCATTCATGGGGGAGTTGTGCGAAAATAAATTAAATGCCAACGGGTAAGGAAACACTTCGGCAACTGGTTTTTCGCCTGCTAGAATAGCACTGGTTTGGTTTTTGACTTCTTCCATTGCTCTGTTCCCAGCACCACTAGCTGATTGATAAGTTGCTGCCACAATGCGTTTCACCGGTCTGACTTTATGCAATGGCCATACCGCTACCGTCATTAATATCGTTGTGCAATTGGGATTTGCTATAATGCCTTTGTGGCAAGTTGCAGCTTCAGGATTGACCTCTGGAACGACTAGGGGAACTTCCGGATTCATGCGAAACGCACTTGAGTTATCGATCACCACTGCACCTGCTGCGACAGCTTTTGGTATCCAATTTTTTGAGATCGAACCCCCTGCACTTGCCAGAAGTAAATCCACTTTATCAAAGGCGCGCTCTCCCACTGCCTCCACTCTTAAATTTTCCCCTTTAAAAGATATATTTTGCCCTGCACTGCGTTCTGACGCCAGCAACTTTAAATCCTTCACAGGGAAATTACGCTCATCTAGTAATTCTAGCAACTCTTTGCCAACAGCACCAGTTGCTCCCAATATAGCTATCCGATAGGATTTAGACAAACTTGCTTCCTCCTTTCATATAATAATCAGCTTATTTCTTGGCAGTTCTCAAAATTTATCCATATGTTAGTTTCACTAACTGTAGCAGATATTAAATAGATGTTAATACTACTTCGGTTTCACTGTGATTTCTCAGCACTCCAAAGTCTGAACCATTTCTAAAAACTCAATTTATGTTACCTTACTTTATAAAATCCATGAGCATAGCTGATTACTGAATGCATATGTATTTCTTACTTTAATACTATTTGATTTTTTCGGCTAAGTGTCTTGGCAATTTACAAGATTTAATTATAAGCATTCAGACTTTAGCTTGAGACTCTATATAATTTGTCATAGGTCTATTTTTTTCCCATGTATACAAAAAAATTCTCATGGCTGATAGAGAAGACCCTATGATAACTG
>JAQYWN010000540.1 GCA_029379265.1 Rhizonema sp. NSF051 | reverse complement strand
GAGATAAATATAACTATGTTAAAACTCGTAAATAAGGCTGAAACTATGAATAATGACAACTGACAAAGGACGACCCTAACTAATTAGCTTTATCTGTAGCGACCTACTTAACAAAAGACTATGCCAAGCCATTTCGATTCATTACAGTTTCATCTTTGGTTCCCCAACCTGTTTGAATTTAAGGGTGGTATACAAGTCTATTCAGCTTTTTTATTACAAGCTTTGCAAAGTCTCTACTATCAAGGTCGGTATGACGTTTTTATCAAACATGACGTTCGGGCTATACCTGAAATTACCTATTTACCTGAGACTCAATTCCACTTTGCTGGAACATGTCCATTAAAAATTCGCACGCCTATCTTTGCTGCCAAAATTATTAGTAAATGTCTTCAACAACGCCCAGACCTGATCATTGCAACTCACTTAAATTTCACTGTTGCTGCTTACAAGCTGAAACGTATGACTGGCATTCCTTATTGGACAGTTGCTCACGGTATAGAAGCTTGGGATATTAAAAGCGCCGCGATCAAAATTGCTTTACAGCATGCAGATCTAATTCTGGCTGTCAGCAGCTACACTCGCAATCGCCTGCTAAAAGAACAAAACCTCGACCCCAATAAAGTCTCCCTCTTACCCAACACATTCGATCCCAGTCGCTTTAAACCAGCACCAAAACCTACCTATTTGCTGGAGAAATATAACTTAAAACCACAACAGCCAATTATACTAACTGTTTCCCGGTTAGCTGTAGCCGAACGATACAAGGGATACGATCAGATTTTGAGAACACTTCCTCAAATTTGCTCCTCAATTCCTAATGTTCACTACATTATTGTTGGCAAAGGAGACGATCAAGCCAGAATTGAACAACTTATCAAACAACTTGGGCTGCAACATTCCGTTACTTTAGCAGGGTTTGTGCCTGATGAACAACTATGTGATTATTACAATCTCTGCGATGTTTTTGCTATGCCAAGCAAATGCGAAGGGTTTGGCATTGTCTATTTAGAAGCACTAGCATGTGGCAAACCTGTTTTAGCTGGCAACCAGGATGGAGCAGTTGATGCTCTATGTCATGGTGAATTAGGCGCACTGGTGAATCCTGATAATCTTAGTGAAATTACTGAAGAGCTTATTAAAATAATACAATATAATTATCCCAATACTCTAATGTATCAACCTGAAGCTTTACGTCGTCAGGTCATTGATAACTTTGGGTTTGAGCATTTCCAATACATTCTTGCCAGCAATTTCGATAAGTATTTCCAGCCCATGAAAAGGAGTTCGTTTTAAAGATGTGTGGCATTGCAGGAATTCTCACAGTCCATCAATATCAAGATGCCTTGGGAAAGATAATTCAGCAGATGCAAACAGCGCTGCAACATCGTGGTCCTGATGATTCAGGTATTTATATTTCAAGTGATCGACAAGCAGCCCTCGCCCATACTCGTCTGGCAATTCTTGACCTCAGCCCTAGAGGACACCAACCGATGTCTACTGCTGACGGGAGATACTGGATTACCTTCAATGGTGAGATTTATAACTTTCAACAACTGCGCCGCCATCTAATATCCCAAGGAGAGGAATTTCATTCAAAAACAGATACAGAAGTCATCCTCAAACTTTACCAAACAGAGGGTTCTAACTGCGTCGAGCATTTACGCGGGATGTTTGCCTTTGCTATCTGGGATGACTTTGAGAAAACTTGTTTTTTAGCTCGCGACCCTCTAGGAATTAAGCCTCTATATTACTGGCAATCCGGTTCAACCATTATCTTTGCTTCAGAACTAAGAGCCATTTTAGCCTCCCGTTTACCTGCTGTTAACATGAGTATCGAAGGGTTATACGGCTATTTGACTACTGGTTCAGTTCCAGAACCATACACCTTAGTTGAAGGTATCCATTGTCTAGCTGCCGGTCATTGGCTACATTGGCAATGCGGTAGAGTCACAAAAAAGCACTACTGGCAAATCAACTTTACTCCTACAACAATTTCACCATTAGAAGCTCAAGAAAAAGTTCGAGAAGCTTTGGTTGACTCTATTCAACATCACTTTGTCAGTGATGTCCCTGTGGGTATTTTTCTCAGTGGTGGGATTGACTCAACAGCGCTTCTAGCCCTTGCCAGTCAGACTCAAAAAGAACAGTTGTGTACCTACTCCATAGCTTTTGAAGAACAAGAATGGAATGAAGGAGAAATTGCCCAGCAAGTGGCAAAGGAGTTTGGTGCAAAACATACCGAATATAAATTAACTGCATCATCAGCTAAAAAACTATTACCACTATTTCTCGAAGCGATTGACCAACCCAGTGTCGATGGCTTTAATACTTTTTGTGTCTCTCACGCTGCCTGTGAAAACGACACTAAAGTTGTACTATCTGGACTGGGTGGAGATGAGATGTTTGGTGGATATCATTCATTTCGGAAAATTCCGCAAATGGTGACATGGGGTAAGCGACTGCAAGCAATTCCTCTCTCTAGTGGCGTAGGCATGGGATTGGCTCATTGGGGAACATCATCCAAAATGAAGCGCTTGGGTGATTTTCTACAGCAAACCCCCTCTTCAGCAGCGGCCCATCTCAGTTTTCGAGGAATTTTCTCCCACACAGAAGCTTGTGCAATTACCCATCAATACCTGCCAGATAAATCTCTACCGACTGACCATAGTTTTATCTCAAATTGTCAGGGACAGACTCTGTCTTTAGAAGATGAAGTGAGTTTTCTAGAATTGAGTGGCTATATGCGTAATCAGTTATTGCGAGATAGCGATGTTATGAGTATGGCTTGGGGGCTCGAACTCCGAGTTCCTCTAGTTGATCGCACTTTACTAGAAGCAGTTGGATCGGTTCCTAGCAATATCCGTTTAGCTGCGGGAAAACAATTGTTGATTGCAGCCGTTTCAGAGTTACCTGAATGGGTTGTCAACCGTCCCAAACGAGGTTTTTCCTTTCCGTTTGAGGAGTGGATGGCAGGTGAATGGCGTGAATACTTTAGCAACGTGAATATTCTACAGAATATACCACTTAAGCCCTGGTATCGTCGCTGGAGTTTAGCAATTCTCAAATACTGGTGGGAGCAGGTTGCAGTATGAAAGTCCTTCATGTGATTCCCTCTGTTGCTCAAGTACGGGGTGGTCCAAGCCTTGCAGTCATAGAAATGGTCAAAGCACTACGAAATCAAGGTATTGATGCTGAAATTGCGACGACAAACGATAACGGACCCAATCTACTTGATGTACCTCTTGGACAATGCATAGAGTATCAACAAGTTCCCATCTGGTTCTTTCCCCGCTTCTCTCCTAGCTTCCAAGCCTTACGCGAGTTTGCTTTCTCCAGCCAATTAACGACTTGGCTGTGGCAGAGTATTATTAAGTATGATTTAATACACGTACACGCCATTTTTTCCTATCCTTCTACAGTCGCGATGGCGATCGCTCGTCAAAAGCAAGTTCCTTACATTGTTCGTCCCTTGGGACAATTGTGCAATTGGTCACTTCAGCAAAGCGTTCGTAAAAAGCAAATTTATCTCAAAGTTATAGAACAAGCCAATCTCAATCACAGTCGAGCAATTCACTTCACTTCCCAACAAGAACAGCAAGAAGTTTCTCAGTTAGGTTTAAGTACCCCAAGCTTTATATTGCCCCACGGTCTTTGTATTCCTCCTACAATTAGAAATGCTCATCATCGTCTGCGGCAATACCTTAATCTTCCTGTGGATGAACCGATTATCTTATTTTTATCTCGGCTGCATCCTAAAAAAGGTCTAGATTACCTAATTCCAGCATTAGGACAATTAACCAATTACCGATTCACTTTTGCGATCGCAGGCAGTGGTGCAAAAGAATACGAAAGTGAAATTGAATCTCTTTTAATTGATCATGGTATTCGCGATCGCACCCATTTTCTCGGATTTGTCAAAGGAGAAACCAAGGATATATTGATGCAGGGAGCAAACCTATTTGCTTTAACTTCACACTCAGAAAACTTTGGCTTAGCAGTTTTAGAAGCTCTCGCTGTAGGTCTTCCTGTTCTAGTGACTCCTGGTGTTGCTTTAGCTGATTTAGTTGAGCAGCAACACCTCGGCTACGTTGCAAAACTTGATGTAAATGCGATCGCATCTTCACTACAGCAAGCTTTAGAACGTCCCCAAGAAAATCATAAGATGGGCGCTCGCGCTCGTCAACTGATTTCTCAACGTTATACGTGGGATAAACTTGCAAGCAATCTCAGCAACATCTACAGCCAAATCACCAATACAAAACCAGTTTGTTACATACAGTAGAAAGATTAAATTTATGACATCACAAATATCCAGAAAGTCAGCAGAATACGAGTATCAATATGAAGATAGTACTTTGACTCATACTTATTCATATTTGACAGAGCCACTATTCTCAATGCTGTCAGAAAAAGCTAAATCTGGTAAAGGTAAACTCCGAGTTCTCGATTTAGGTTGTGGTAATGGTAGCCTTAGTAATCTTATTGCTCAACAAGGCTATCAAGTTGTTGGTGTTGAGGAGTCTGCTTCAGGCATCGCAATTGCTCGGCAAAAATTTCCAGACTGTCGGTTTATCCAGGCTAGCATTTACGACGCACCCAAGGCTGAACTCATAAATGCTTTTGATGTTGTCATAGCAGTCGAGGTTATTGAGCATCTACTCTATCCCAAGGAATTAGTGATATTAGCATCAAAATGTCTAAAATCAGGAGGAAATTTAATAATTACTACACCTTATCATGGCTATTTCAAAAACCTTTTACTTGCCTTGTCAGGAAAAATGGATAAGCACTTTACAGTTTCGTGGGATGGATGTCATATCAAATTTTTCTCTGTTAAAACTCTGACAAATCTATTAGAGATAGAAGGTTATACAGACATTAATTTTAAATTTTTAGGTAGATTTACATACCTTTGGAAGTCAATGTTATGCTCTGCGTCTGTCGCTGAATAAGTGACATGAGATTGTGTTCACACTAATGATAGAAGAAATAACGCCACTTGTACTCACGTATAACGAAGCCCCCAATATTGAACGTACCTTACAGCGTCTAACTTGGGCTCATAGAATTGTTGTCATTGATAGTTTCAGTAATGACACAACTTTAGAAATGCTTCAACGTTATCCTCAAGTAGAATTATTCCAAAGACAATTTGATTCATTTGCAAGTCAATGTAATTATGGATTATCAAAAATTGAATCTACATGGGTGCTTTCCTTAGATGCAGACTATGTTCTCTCTGAGGACTTGATTATTGAAATGAAAAATATCAGAGAAGAATCTAAAGTTGATAGCTACATTGTTCAATTTAAATACTGCGTCTTCGGTAAAGCTTTACATGGTACCTTACTGCCACCACGGAAAGTTCTCTATAGACGAGAAAAAGCCATTTATAAAAATGATGGTCATGCCCATCAAGTTATTGTGGAAGGAAATGCCCAACTACTTTCTTCCTGTATCTATCATGACGACCGCAAACCCCTCAGTCGTTGGCTGTGGGCGCAAGATCGCTATATGGTTTGTGAGGTAATAAAATTACTGGAGACTCATTCTCATGAACTAAGTTGGAGCGATCGCATTCGCAAACAAAAAGTCTTAGCCCCCTTTATCATTCCGATATACTGCCTTATTCTGAAAGGCGGTATCCTTGATGGTTGGTATGGCTGGTACTACGCATTTCAGCGAGTCTTGGCAGAAATTCTTTTATCTATTCGTTTAATTGAGTACGAAAAACTATATAAGAAAGATATTTAAAATTTAACAGGGTTTATCTTATGCAAAATCAATTTGCCCAAGGAACTATCAAATATATTTTGTCACATCCTAACTGTAAAAAGTATAAAAT
>JAQYWN010000054.1 GCA_029379265.1 Rhizonema sp. NSF051 | reverse complement strand
GTTGAAGCAGGAATTGTTGAACGATGTCTTATGATGTCTAGTAAATAAGGTTCAGAACATCTACCATCTGATTGAGTGTAAAATCCTCAAAGCATTGCCAATGAACTGGAGGAATCGCAATCATCATGCCCCGATAGATGCCATGAATATCATCCACTAAGTAAAAATCTGATAGATCGGCTTCGATTTTGTCTACCCCATGTATACTGCCAAGGACGGCTTTGAGTGTCGCTAAAAGGTTGTAGGCTGACAGCGCCAGACAATAGGAGAACAAAGCAGCTTTGGGATAAGCTAAGGTTTCAATTTCTCCATGAAAGTTTTGAGTCACAGTTTGGAATAAAGTTTCCACACTCCACCGCCCTTGATAGAGTTCTGCCACCAGAACGCCGTCTGCATCAGTGGGTGGTAAGTTGGTGAAAACGGCAATTTCCCACTCTTGGTCACGGGTGGGACGAGTCAACTTGACTACGACCCGGCGACACCGAAAAGTCCCTCCCTCATGGACAATCTCGATCTGTTGTTCAAACACAGTTCCTGTTTGGCACAACCCAACAGCTTGTAACTCACTCACAGGCTCGTATCCTAAACCCCCGTGTTGACGAATCACAAAAAACGCTCCAAGTTTCGCTAGGGTATGGAGAAATCCGGCGGTACAAAAGTTGCGGTCTGCAATCCATACCTGTTGGGGTTGCACTTGTGCCAAAACCTGATTAAACAAGGAGCGTTCTTGGGAATGACCGTCTTCACAGGGAATAACATCAACCACCAGTTTTGTCCCAGGGTCGAGAATGGCGATTGTTTTTCCAGGTAATGGTTTGGCTGCATGGGGGCGCAGCGCTGCTAGTCGGCGCTCCGTACCCGCCAAACAACTGCCATCTACAATCCGCAGCCGATATTGTTTTCCCAGAAGACAGGAGCGTTCCACATTCAAGCAAAGGAGTAACTGCAGGAGGTCGGATGCTGTCTCATGCACTAATGCCCGACTTACAGGCAGTTCAATCCGTTTGAGTTTGTTGTATAGTGCTGTGGCGCTGACACTTACCTCCACTGCCTTCTTCTGATAGGCAGCATGAACCGAGGGATACATCCCACACACTACCACACTCATCAAATCCACCTGAGTCGAAAACAGTAACTCTTGTTCGTATTGGCGTTCGCTGTAAGTCTCAAAAAGCTGATTCATCCGCGAGGAGTTAAAAATGTTTTCCATCAGGACTCGCATCATTACACTCACGGGGCTGGCTTCTACAAAAGCATCAAATAGGGGAGATAGCATAAGCGCTTAAGTGCAGTTTTAGTTTTACCTTCTTAGAAAACTCACATAGTGTACTATTTGTCAATATTGAGAGGGCTGATCGGCAAACTTATCTGTTTTTTCAATCAAAGCACTCTTGATTCCTGGTTCACTCATCGAATGTCCAGCATCCGGAACAATAATAAATTCCGCTTCTGGCCAAGCGCGATGTAACTCCCAAGCTGATATCATCGGACAGACCATATCATAGCGTCCTTGAACGATCGCAGCCGGAATGTGGCGGATGCGGTCAATATTCAAGAGTAATTGATTTTCTGTTTCCAAAAATCCCTTGTTGATGAAATAATGGCACTCAATTCGCGCAAATGCATCTGCAAATTCATTGTTGCCAAAGATAAGCATAAGTTCTGGATCGAGAAACAGTCTGCTTGTACTCGCCTCCCAAACTGACCAAGCACGCGCAGCCTCAAGCCTAATTTGGATATCGGGAGAAGTCAACCGTTTGTAATAAGCTGTAAGGAGATCGTCACGTTCAGCAGGTGGAATTGGTTTTAAATATTCTTCCCATGCATCGGGAAAAATATAACTAGCACCTTCTTGGTAGAACCATCGCAATTCTTGTTGCCTTAACATAAAGATGCCACGGAGAATGAGTCCTGTGCATCTTGATGGATGGGTTTGACTGTAAGCTAATGACAGCGTACTTCCCCAACTGCCACCGAATACAACCCACTTTTCTATACCTAAGTGCGCTCGCAGTTTTTCAATGTCATCAACCAAATCCCAAGTTGTGTTTTCCCGCAGTTCTGCATGGGGTTTACTCTGACCGCAACCACGTTGGTCAAACATCACAATCCGCCATTTTTTCGGGTGGAAGTATTGTCGATAAAATGGTGGACAGCCACCACCAGGTCCTCCATGTAGCACAATGATTGGCTGACCTTGCGGGTTGCCTGATTCTTCATAATGAATAGTATGGAGGTTGGAAACCTGTAAATATCCTTCTTGGAACGGTTCTATTGGTGGGTAAAGTTCTCGCATTTACTACAAAAAAGCAATTATTTATCAACTAAATTTTTACCTGTTTTCTATAGGCGTTGGGCGTTGTACCCATGAATTTGCGAAAAACATTTGTGAAATGACTCTGGTTCTGAAAACCTACTTGCTGAGAAATTTGGTTGATTGCTTCCTCTGTGCGAGTCAATAATCTTTTCGCTCTCTCAATTCTACAGTTCATCAGGTACTGATGAGGCGAAAACCCAGTGGATTCTTTAAATAATCGGGCAAAATGATACATACTCATCCCGACAAATCCAGCAAGCTCAGTCAATGTTAAATCTTGTTCGAGATTTTCGTTGATATATTCTATTGCTTGTCGTAGCTTCAATTTAGATAGACCCTGAGAAGAAGTAGAGATTGTCGCAAAAGCTGTAGAATAATGTCTAAGCAGGTGAATGCAAAGTGTCGTTGCTAAAGATTCAATGTAAATATGATTACCTGATCCATCTGAGTCTAGTTCTGACTTAAGTGCTAGTCCAATTTGTTGAATCAGTGGATTTGGTGAAGCAAATTGTGGAGTAATTTCGAGACTTTGTAAATCTACTGAGTTATTAAGAACACGGGCAAAAAGCTCTTTTTGCAGACTGAGGACTAAAAATTCAACCTCCGAGTCCCAACGTAACTTGTGATAACTATTTGCAGGAATCACAGCCACATCGCCGTAAGCAATGCGTTCTAGCTGAATACGTCCGTTTAACACCCGTTCTGCGTTAGTTATACCTTGTTCAAGGCTAATACAGACAAGATATTGTTGCGGACTGTGTTCTGGAGTTTCATGAGCAGGTTGTCGATGATGATCCAGACGAATACCATCCCACTTCGCACTATAACTGGAAACAAGGGGGGAACGCGGGAGAATTTCCGCACAAGGGTCTTCTTGAGCAAAATCAATCGTTAAGATTTTTTCCTCTAGCATCGTTCTTACCCTGGAAACAATTCTTTTTAAGGTTTGATACTTCCAAAAATAGACTGGATGCTTTGTAGACAAGCAGGTGTAAGTTCAAAAATAGTAACATACATTTAGATTTAAACCAAAATATGCCCTGTCCATGAATTACTTCGTTATCTACGACGGAAATTGTAATCTCTGCGTAACTCTAGTACAAATGCTGGAAAGCTTAGATGGAGGAAAGCTCTTTTGCTACATACCAATGCAAGATGAGCAGAAACTCTCAGAGTTAAAAATTACACCTCAAGATTGTGAGTTAGGGGTGATTTTGATTGATGTAAATACTCCTGAAAAACGTTGGCAAGGTACTGCTGCAGTTGAAGAAATAGGTCGGTTATTACCGACAGGTAATGTGTTTGTTGAAGCTTACCGAGCATTACCAGGGGTCAAGTGGGCAGGCGATCGCATTTACGAACAAGTTCGCGATAACCGCTATGCCCTTTTTGGTAAGCGCTCTAGCACTTATAAGTCAGCCTATTGTCCTGCTTGTGAGACTTAGGAGACAGGAGTTAAAAGTTTTTATTCAGTTGAACAACTCCAATATCTGCTGGCAGAAATATTTAAGTTTTTCCCCGATTTCTGGGGAAGGATGAACCTCACCAACAAAACTCCAGTTTTCTACAGTTGAAAGTCGCCACTGTTCGCCAAGATGGTTAAATCCGGCTATCTCCACGCCGATCGCTCGACGCAAGTCGTTGATTGGATCTTGATAAAACCGGATTTGAATCAAAATACTGCGGCTTTTCCAGGATTTGCTGATCCCAGGAAAGTGAAAACCGATATCTATCGAATCTGGATCGACTAATTCCCTTGTTTCCGGATCGTTTCGCCAAGGTTTGAGATCAGATCTAGCATCCGGAAACTCAAATTTAAATAAATTAACTACACTAGCAATCTTGCTGGCGAATTCAAGGTTTGTTGCCATCTCAGATGCGTTCACGAAAAGTACTCCTCCGCATGTGTCGGCTAATTTTAGATGTGGCGACAGAAGATCCGCCAGAAAGAAGGCGATAATTTTGGTTTACCATTATATCAAAAATTTTTCAATTTAGCAACCTTAAATCTAATTTTCATTCTTAAGATTTGTCATTGACAGTTTTTCATTGGCATTCGTCTTAAGTAATTGTACTTATTTTTTGGAGAAGGAAGCCGCAGCCACGCTTTTGTGAAAAATATTTACTCGATATCCGGAATTTTAGGCAAAATCCCTTGCTGAGAAGAACGATTTGATTACGAAGGCGATCTAAAATGACACTGTTAATCGGTAAAAAAACAAATTTAGCTTATGGCGCGTCAACGCACTATTTTGTCATTGATTATAGTATTCGTGGCAACATTCCTGATCAGTTGTGGCGGTCCTAGTGTCGCTACACCGCCTCCAACCTACACAACAGCCCAACTAGAGAAAATCCAGGAGTACGTACCTGAGATTATAGCTGTACGCGATCGCGCACCAGAAATGCAACGGCTGATCCAGACCAAGCAATGGATAAAGATTGGTAATTTTATCCACGGACCGATGGGCGAAGCAAAGTTGAACATGGGTTATGTTGCTTCTAATCTCCTCCCTAAAGAGCAATCGGCAGCACGCAAGCTAACGAAAGATTTATTTGACCACCTGGTTAAAATCGATCAAGCGGCTGAAACTGCTAACTCACAAAGTGCCTTCAGTAACTCTCAAGCTGCTTTTGCAGATCTTGATGAATTCCTAAAACTGCTTCCTAACACTATTCGTCAAACAGAAGAGAGTTAGAAGCACGCGGGAGGCGCGGAGTTATGAATTATAAATTATGATTTGGAAATTCTTAACTCCTGTCTCCTGTCTCTTGAAAAAACATGAATGTAGTCGTTATCGGTTGTGGTGTTGTTGGCGCAGCGATCGCCTATGAACTGAGTCAAGTTAAAGGAATCTCAGTCACGGTTCTTGACAAACACCAACCAGCTACAGCCTCTACCGGGGCAGCATTAGGAGTGCTGATGGGCATCATCAGCCACAAAATCAAAGGAAATGCTTGGCGGATGCGGCTGCATAGCATCCAACGCTATGAAACTTGGATTCCCGAATTAGAAGCCCTCACCGGTCGATCAATCCCTTATAATCGCCAAGGTATTCTCATGTTGCTCTCTGAGGTTGAGGAGATGTCAAAATGGGAAAAGCTTGTGGACACTCGTCGCTCTCAAGGTTTCCCCTTGGAAATATGGAACGCTGAGCAAATAAAAAATATCTGTCCTCAGATAGATACAGAAAAAAATCATACTGCTATCTATTCTCCAAGCGATCGCCAAGTCAATCCAACCGCACTCACATTAGCTTTGGTTGAAGCTGCACAGCATCGGGGAGTGACTTTCAAATTTGGTGTTGATGTTTTGGGCGCAGAACCCCAAAACAGTGCTGAGTACCGAGTGCTGAGTCCTGAGAATGAAGAGAGAAAGGACTTTCTTCTGACTCAGCAACGCCAGTCGCCTCAACGGGGGGAACCGAACGTAGTTCGTCCGGAGGGAAACCCTCCTTACGACTTCTCTCCGCACGGCGCTGGCTCCTCAGGACTCAGCAACGCCAGTCGCCTCAACGGGGGAAACCCCCCGAAGTTCGTCCGGAGGGAAACCCTCCTTACGACTTCTCTCCGCACAGGGCTGGCTCTTCAGGACTGTTTCGGGGGCACAATCTCTGCTGATTGGTTTGTCATCGCATCCGGGTTGGGTTCATCCCTACTAACAGCACAATTAAAGCAGATGGTTGATATTCGCCCTGTGCTAGGACAAGCATTGCACATGCGCTTGGAAGGTTCTTTAGGAAATCTTAACTTTCAGCCCGTGATCACTGGTGATGACGTGCATATAGTTCCTACAAGTAATGGGGATTATTGGGTAGGTGCAACGGTTGAGTTTCCCAGCAATGAAAATGATATACCACCCAACCAAGAATTATTGGAGTCAGTTAGAAAGAGAGCTTTAGCCTTTTGTCCCGACTTAGCCAAAGCCACGATTATCCGTACATGGTCAGGCTTACGTCCGCGCCCAGAAGGACGCCCCGCACCGATTATTGGTAAACTGCCGGGATTTAGCAACATCCTCCTCGCCACAGGACACTATCGCAACGGCGTTTTACTTGCACCTGCAACAGCTGACACAATTCGTGAGATGATTATTTCTAACATATAGCACTTAAAATTTCACGAATACAAGTGTTGCTCGTCCTCAGTCGTTTGTCATTTGTCACAAAGGATTAAGGACAGATTACAAATGACAATCTGAGGCTTGTAATTAAAATGTCAACAACAGAAAATAAAATTAAAGTCGGGTCGCTGGAATGGTTCTACCGTGAATCGCTGCCAATTGGTACAAGTGACTTACTGCCTGTATTATTGCTGCATGGCTTACCATCACAAAGCTACAGTTGGCGAAACATCATGCCAGCGTTGGCTTCCCAAGGGACACGGGCGATCGCACCTGATTGGATTGGTTTTGGCTTTTCATCAAAACCGGAGAAAAGAGATTTTGCATATACCCCTGAGGCCTTTCTTAAGGCTTTGGAAGCATTCATCCAAGCTTTAGAACTAGAACGTTTCTCCTTAGTTGTTCAAGGCTTTTTAGGTTCTGTAGGACTGCAATACGCCTTGCAACATCCAGAACAAATAGCCAACTTAGCCATCCTCAATACACCAATTTCAAGTACGGCAAAATTACCCTGGAAAATGCAACAAATAGGTTTACCTTTAGCAGGTGAAATGCTTGCCCAAGATCCCCTACAGGTTGACCGTATTTTAGAAGGTGGTTCTCGTTACGTTATAGCAGATGAACACTTGGATATTTACCGCAAACCATTTCTAAAAAGTTCTGCTTCCGGGCGAAGTCTTCTATCAACTATTCGTAATTTGCAATTAAAGCCAGCAATGGCAGAAATCGAATCAGGTTTTAAACAATGGCAACAGCCTATTTTAATTTCTTGGGGAGTAAATGACCCGTGGCTTCCAGTGGATATGGCACAAAATTTTGCCAATTCTGTACCCCAAGCAGAATTAATCAAACTGAACAATGTTGGGCATTATCCTCAAGAACACTACCACGAAACGATTCTTCAAGACCTGTTGCCGTTTGTGCGTCGTTCTGTATCTAATTAAGTTAGTGAATACAGTTCAAAGTTACTGATGTAATGGAAACAAATCGGCAATTAATTTCCACTTGTTGCCACCCCAAAAGCAACAACAGCTTTTAGCAACGGTTAAACAAGGCGTATATCCCTTGTCTGAAACCAGTATATCTGAATTTACTTGAGCAGGCAGGTTTTCAAAAAACGATACGTTTCTATACGGGACTTTGAGTTGGTGGTTGGCTAGCTTTTATAAAGATAAAACTATAAACATTGCGATCTCATTAAGTAAGTTCGTGCAGATCAAAGCGACTTATTTAATTGTATGAACTGTTACAGATTGTCGCAAGGGCGTCTCAATTTATCAATAGAAAAACCCTGTAGAGACGCGAGTTTGCGCGTCTCTAGTTTGACGAATTTACAAGTAGATTAATTATTGGTAAATAAATTAGCAATATGTGTGTTATTGTGATTATAGGAATCAAAAAAGTAAAAGCAAAAAAGACGTCAAAAAAAAATTGAGACAAGCTCAATACATTTCTTTTGCTCTGCTCTGGTAAATCTAATTCAAATAGCTACAGATTTTTACAAAAAGGGATAGAGCCAGCAGTAGGATGGTGACCTTCGTAAAAACTTGAAGTCAATCAGAAAACGGCTAGGCATGAGCTAGTAAGAGTTGGTGCTCTCTAGCTGGCGTTACCCCCTAGACTATTAAATATCTGGCGTCGAGACAACGTATTCCCTTAGTAACTATTAAACTTCGCATTCTTCTAAGGACTTGGGTGTCGAGTAGAGGATTTATTAAAGGCTCTCGGCGGCTATGATGCCAGTAAAACTGGAGACGTGGTCGCAACGATTTAGAATGGATTGCTACCTTGGTTGGTTGTGTGGCAAAAACGAAGTTTAGGGAAAAACTCTACCTCAATTAGGACTGCTGCTGCAACTATTCTAAAAATTTGAGCAACAATTTGGGTTTTGTTGTAAAAATTAGCGCTGCTGAGATAAAAGTTTTCAAAGCTTCGTTATCGGTAGATATGAGTTCCCCTGCATGAACTCATATCTTGCACCCGTACTCTATCTGGGGGAAAGCGTTCAGGTTAGGGAAAGCCCGCTACAAATAGCGTCACTTCCTTGACGTCTCACATCAATAGACGAAACCCACTGACAAAATATTTGTAGGGAATTAACCATGACTACTGAAACAAAAATTAGACAGATCGCTTTCTATGGTAAAGGCGGTATTGGTAAATCTACCACCTCTCAAAACACCCTTGCCGCTATGGCAGAAATGGGTCAACGCATCCTAATTGTGGGTTGCGATCCTAAAGCAGATTCCACTCGTTTAATGCTGCACAGTAAAGCTCAAACTACCGTTCTCCACTTGGCTGCCGAACGCGGTGCTGTGGAAGACTTAGAACTCCACGAAGTGATGCTTACTGGTTTCCGTGGCGTTAAGTGCGTAGAGTCTGGTGGTCCAGAACCAGGTGTCGGTTGCGCCGGCCGAGGTATTATCACCTCCATCAACTTCTTGGAAGAAAACGGTGCTTACCAAGACGTTGACTTTGTATCCTACGACGTGTTGGGTGACGTTGTCTGCGGTGGTTTCGCAATGCCGATCCGTGAAGGTAAAGCACAAGAAATCTATATCGTGACTTCCGGTGAAATGATGGCGATGTATGCTGCTAACAATATCGCTCGCGGTGTTCTCAAGTATGCACACAGTGGCGGTGTGCGCTTGGCTGGTCTAATTTGTAACAGTCGCAACGTTGACCGGGAAATCGAACTCATCGAAACTCTGGCAAAGCGGTTGAACACCCAAATGATTCACTACGTACCTCGTGATAACATCGTGCAGCACGCAGAGTTGCGCCGCATGACTGTTAACGAGTACGCACCTGATAGCACTCAAGGTAATGAATACCGCACATTAGCTAAGAAGGTCATCAACAACACCGATCTTCGGATTCCCACACCTATTGAGATGGAGGAGCTAGAAGAGTTGTTGATTGAATTTGGTATCCTTGAAAGCGAGGAAAATGCTGCGAAACTAATTGCCCAGGGTGCTCCTAACTAAACGATGCTTAAGTGGGTAGGCTGTAAAGTACTTTACCTCAATTTTTGAAGGAGGGCAGTATTGTAATCTGGTGGGTTGCAATACTGCTCAGTTAAGGAAACTCCTTTGAAAATAAATGTCCACTGTTGAGGCAGTCACTAGTACAACGAGTCAGGAGTCAGGAGAAAAAATATTTATATAAACTAGGTTTTACCCTGTTTCTAACTGTCTGGTTATTTCTGTCCGGCTGTACTAGTCATTAGTCATTGGTAACAAGAATACTAATGACTAATGACCTTGGACAGGGCCAACGCATATTAACCCTGTTTTGTCACTCTTAGGAATTCAATAATCGAAGCCAAATTCTGAGACTTTGATTTAATCCAGATCTGAGGCTTTAGTTTCTAACAAAAACTAAAATTTATAGACAAAAAGTGGAAACTCAAGCCCCGCTGAAATATCAGAAGTCGTGTATACATGATACCGTCATTTTTTTCGGCGAATTAATTTACTTTTTTCAGCTAGATATTATATTTAATTATATGTTATTGATAAATTTAAGCTTTTGCTAATGAAAAATGGCGATCGCATTACTGTTAGGTGATGTTACAAGCCTTAAACTCAACCATATTTGGTTTGTGAAAATTTAGATGCGTTTGCCCTGGATATCAGCAGAACGCATATCAACTATGGGGCTGATATCACTAAGACTAATATCAACCGCTCTGAACCCATTAGCCCCAAACTAAAACAGATTCTAGATCAGTATAGAAGATGTACAACAGATGATAGCGGATATCTAATAGATTGTCCCAAATTCTAGGGTTGGGTAACCCCGCCCTGAATAAGGATACGATTGCTTGGCTGATGAGTGGAATATTCTATTTTCTGGAGTTCATAAGTAATCGGACAAAATTAAATTTATGCGCCTCAACTCAACCGACATTCTTCGGCGATCTCTCTGGTATATATCCTCATTTACCTCATCTGATTATACCCACTAGCCCGATTGCTGTACATTATTTCATCACCTTTAAGACATTTGTTAGGTGTTCTAGGCGATCGCCTCACCACCCCCTGAACGCCTATAATTTGGGCAAGCCGAGAACCTGTATGGTTAATTGTGTTTTTCGTCTTCAAGGCGCATTCGCCACGGCGCAGCTGTGGTCGAGCAACTCTTCCCCGCTCCCCGTGTCGCCATGCAGCAAGTTGGCCGTATCGGCTAGAAGGATAAACCCCTCGTTGCCGTTCTCAAACTTTACCCCCACTATGACGAGCGTCTGGGCGCGCATGTTGTTTTGCACCGCATGATCCTGCGCCAGTTGGAGAAAGGGATTGACGTTTCTCAGATCTGTCGAGTAGATACGTCGCGCCCGGTAGGTATGCCCGTTCAGCTTGACCGACAGCGCCTTCCAGTCGGTGCTAATAACGCTTAAATGCTCGAGCAGTGCCAAGCGCGTTTGGGGCGAGATGCAGTCGATATGAATATGCAGTTGGTTCTGGCTGCGCCCGTAAGCCGAATTGACGGCCAGAGCAATCTCGTCACGCCGCAGCTTGCGCCGTAGATGCTGCGATGTAAGTAAGCGTGCCTTCCAGGCATATCTCCAGTATTCGGGCGCGTTTTTCAATAGCAGCGCCGGACTCTCAATACCGGAAATGGCAACGGTTGGGAGCAGCAAATATTGCGCCACGCCTACCTTGTCTTTGAGAAGCACGTAGCCTTCCTTGATATCGACGCTGACGCAAGGTGCGGGATTGCCGCTATGTTCTTGACCTGGAACACAACGGTCATGTACGATATGCCACAACGCATCGCTTTTAGGCCCCATCCCTGTAGAGCCCGCGCAACCCGCGAGTAACCCCATAGATAGCGTGAGCGCGAGATTTCCGATCCAATGCTTAACCATTTTTGTTCTCTATTTGGTTACAAAAACTTTGGCATCTAAGTGAGACATACTTATCTTAACTATGCGATCGCCCAAACCAATAATAAAAGCCCAGTTGCATGAAAGCAACCAGGCTTTGATTTAAGTCAATTGACTTCTGTGTTCTGAAAGACTAATAGAGCACGGCTAACGTATTACGTATTACTCCTGCACCAAGTTAACTTTGACGACTTTGTTTTTTTCTTCAGTAATTTTGGGTAGTGTCAAATTGAGGATGCCGTTTTGATATTCTGCGGTAACGTTAGTGTTTTGAATCGTCTGATCATCTTTGCTAGCATCTGCTGTGCTTGGGTTAAGCATCACAAAAATAACTTGTTGTTTATTTACGTTCCATTCACGCCCTAACAAGTAACGGTAATTTCCATTGATAACGGCAGTTTTTTTCATGCCAATATACTTGATAACTCAGGATTTTCCTAAAAACGCTTTGATTACTCCCTTCCCGATGTAAGATTACCTATCTTCTTAATCTTCAAACTTGGCGTAAAAGAGCGTCTAGGCGGTTTTATATATCGGTATTCTTTTGGCGGGAAGGGAGTACAATATGCTTTAATTCCTTCATTCTCTCATTTAAAGTGGATGTTTGAGTTGTTTATTCGACACAGTACCTTTGGTTTTGCGACTTTTCAGAAGTAGGTTGTTAGCTGTCTACTTCAGCGTTCGGTATTTAGCAGAAGTGGTGCCAGATCTCAAATAGCTCCAACTAGTAAAGAAGGCAGCATAGCTGCCTTCTTTACTAGTTGGAGTTTATAGTACAGCACGCACTTATAGACACTCAACAATCCGTCTTCTAGTCTTTATGATGGCAATCCAAAAAGAAAAAGTCGAAGATCGCCTCAAAGCAGCTGCATAAGTTAATTTCACCAACCGTATTAAAAATTAGATAGGAATGAGCGCAAGTATCATATTTTTTTGTAGAGGTTGAAAGAAGTCACGCATTAAACAGTCTAAAAAACCACCGAATGCATGTGAATAACGCGCCCCAGAAGATATATGTGCTAGTTGCGTAAATCCTGTTATAAATGCAAAAACCTACATTTTAGGAGACTAAATCTATGACGACTATCAAGAACCCAGAATTACAGCCAATGAAAAAGTTTGTGATTCGTGAAACTGAAACTCTCAAAACGACACGAGCGTCTTACTACGGTGCCTGCTGTTGTGCACACTGTTAGTTGCAGTCCGAAAAAATTGGTTTCTGATAAATATTTCTCAGAAAATACAGTTTTAATACTGCTCGATTAAAGTTTGGAGTTTAGACTAATTTTATCTATTAAACTGCCAAATCCTTATCCAGGTAAGCTTTGATGATTTATAGGTTTATTTTGATTCCAAAATATCAAATGCTTACTACACAAGGATTGTAGCTAAGGAAATAGAATTTAGTCTAAATTCCAGTCACGCCGCCAAGGGCGGCAAGGCAGCTATGCTGCTATGCTGAGGGCAGCTATGTAATCCCCATAACGCTCATTTAAGGGCTTGAAGTATGGACTTAGTATTTCTTGCGAAGTCTGCCGGGGGAAGCGTATCCCTTGGGCTGTAGCTTCGCGCGAAGCTCTGGTCCGTGAGTACTCTCAAGGCAAAGTCTGCTCTAGGGAAGCTTCACGGACGCGAGCTGTGCCCCAAGACTTCGCGCGCTATGCGTCTCAATCGGACATATTTTCTTTGTTCCATAAATAAATTTAGGGGCTTGAAAAGAAAGTGGCTGCGGGCTTTTAAAAAATTTATTACCTTCAGCATAGCTGCCCTCTGCCCTCTGCCTTTCTTCGGTAAAATGAAAAATGGAAAAATGCTTAACAATTGAAAATTTAGTCTTTTCCATTTTTCAATTTTTCTCTTAACCAACAAGTATTTAATCCAGTTTCTTTCACCTTTTATTCGGAATTGCTACTCTAACGTTAGCGATTATCGATAACAATATTGAGAACACTTAAATGGGACAGTATAAAAGCGATTCTCTGGTCGCAGTTTACCCCTTTAGCAGACAAGTAGAGGGTGAAGAAGTTGTAATTGGGCATCCCGAAACAAATTCATTTTTAGTATTGCCATTTGATGCTTTAGAAATACTGGATTATTTGGCGCTGGGAAAAACAGTAGGGGAGACTCAACTAATTTATCAGGAAAAGTATGGAGAACTTCCCGATATAGATGATTTACTAAAGATTCTTGAGGGAAAGGGATTTGTAAAACTTTTACTTCAAAATGAAACGAATTGTCATACTGCAAAGGCAGCGACATTGACACCCCCAACTTTCAAAGCTGCAAAAGTACGCTACCACTTTACCAACTTCCCGCGATCGCTTGCCCAAAAGTTATTCAGCCGCCCTATTTTAATTGGTTGTGCTACTTTAATTGGTTTAGCACTTATCGCTATTACTTTGGACCACACCCTGATTCCTGGTTGGAATGCTTACTTTTTTCCCGAAAACACTACATTGATGATTGTAGTCTTAACCATCCTTGATTGCTTGACCCTATTTTTACATGAGATGGCACATTTGATAGCAGCTCGTGCCCTTGGTGTCTCCTGTCGTATGGGTATCAGCAATCGCATGTGGATGCTGGTTGCGGAAACTGATATGACTGGTATTTGGGGCGTACCTCGCAATCAACGTTACCTACCATTTTTAGCCGGAGCGCTTTTAGACACTGTATCTGCTGCTATCCTTACCCTGATACTAATGGCTCAAAAATATGACTGGATTTTCATGTCTCCAGTTATTTTGCAACTAAGTCGCGCTCTGTTGCTGAACTATTTGTTGGGTTTGCTGTGGCAATGCTATTTCTTCATGCGGACTGATTTTTACTACGTTATTGCTAATTTCTTTCATTGTAAAAGCTTGATGAAAGATACCGAAGAATTTGTCCGCAACCAATTAGGACGGGTAATTCGTAAAGTACGTAAAGTAGATCAATCCCATATTCCCGCAAGAGAACGTTCCATCATTCGTTTGTATGCAATTTTATGGGCTGTCGGTCGGATAATAGCCATTGCTTCTTTGATTTTTATTACCTTGCCTTTGATGTGGCACTACTGTGTAAAGTTATTTTCAGTTTTCAGGACTGGTTTTTCAGCTAATCCCTATGGATTTGTTGACGCATTCTTCCTGATACTACTAGCCTGTATACCCCAAGTTCTCGGTTTTGGACTTTGGATTGGTAGTTTTTCTAAAAGATAAAGGAAAAGTCTTATGGTTCCAAACGTAGATTTGAGTAGCATACCAACAAGCTGGCTTAAAAAAATTGGTCAAGTAATTGTGCTAAAAGCAGCAGCAGGAAAATTTCGTCATACCTACTTGCAGGAATCGCTTAGGAAAGCTGAACATATAGATGCAAATACTTGGTTAATAAATTGTGATCGCAAACAATATGGTCCTTGGGCTGGGTTGAAAGATTTGTTAACTGATATACTTCCTCAAGTTTCGGCACAAGTACCAGATTTGATTGTCAAGTATGATTATGAGTTGACCAGAGTTTTACCAGGTTTGCGACGTACTATATCTGTACGTTATCCCAGCCTCACAGATATCGCTACCGAACAAGAGCAAATCCGTAACTACCCAGCAGACCGAGCATTTCGTATTATTCATGGCATTATCGATTTTCTTACAGCTTGGTTTGAACACTCCCAAACTTCCCAGTTGATTATCGCTTGCGATTGTTATGACTTATCAGGTGGTTTAGTACGAATATTTTTTGCGGAATTGATGCGTCGTCGCGCTCAAAGGCTTAATTTGACTTTAATAATTGCAATTTCCCAACATAGTGAGCACAAAGATATAGTTGGTAAATTTAATCAAGATCGTTTGCAGTATATTAGCCTCAATTTGCCTCCCAGTGAAACAAATCATGTTTCCTTAGAAGAATTGACTTCATTAGCGCAAGAACTAGAACAAAAACTTGTAATTGACCTGATTGAGCAAGAAATTCACCTACCACAACTAATCCAGTATTTGCTACAAAGTAACCAACCGGATCTAGCCTTGAAATATCAAATTAAAGCCGCTGCAATCTATAATAGAAAAGGTTTTTATGAAGATGCTTTAGCTTTCGCTCTAGATGCATTGATACAGTTAGAGCGCTATTGCCCTAAAGATAAGCAAAAACGTTGGTTTATTGACTCGATGCTATATACCAGCTATAGCAATCCTATTTGAGTTGTGAAAATCTCCAGAAGTTCAAAGCACCTCTTTATAAGGCTTTCAACCTTTTTTGTTTTTCCCAAATGATTTAGGATTGCTATATGTAGCTCTCGATAAACCTTTAGAAGCATTTGAGGTGATGAAACGAGCAATGCAGCAAACAAGTAATCCCGATGATTTGTTTCGCGGTTGTTTTATGATGGCAATGTTATATATCCGGGAGTTTAAAAAAAAGGATATTTCCGAAGCGGAAGCATACCTGGAGCGAGGTTTAAAAGAATTAGCTCGTAGCGATATACCATCCGACTTCAAACTTTTCTACACAACCTTCAATCGCAATGGCTTGGCTCTCATCCGTCACCGTCAAGGCAGGTATCAAGAAGCTATAGAAATTTGCCAATGGTGTTATGAGCAAGTCAATAATCTTTTAAAACCAGAGGAGCATCAACTTTATCGCTCGATTTTGCATTTCAATATTGCTCAGGTCTATGACTTTATTGGAAATTATGCAGAAGCCATAACTTATATTACTGCGGCAATAGCGATTGACCCTAACTACTCCGAATACTACAACTTACGCGGCAACTTATATTTTAACATTGGTTGTCTAGACGATGCTCTAAATGACTATTTTCAAGCAATTCAATTGAGTGCACCCTATCCAGAAGTCTGGGCAAATCTTGGACAGTGCTATCGTCGTCTGGAAGAGTTCAACAAAGCAGTTGATGCTTATTCTAATGCTCTTGATTTGCAGCCCAACGAGTTTTCAGTGCTAGTAGCTCGCGCTCAAGTTCTCGAAATATTAGGGGAAGAGGATAAGGCATTACTAGACTACAATGCAGCATTAACACTTGACTCCAACCAACCATTCGTCTTGGCAAACCGTGCGATTGTGTATTATGAAGCCAAGCGTTATCAAGAAGCTTTAGATGACTTAAATCAAGCAATTTTACTGTCACCAAAAACTGCTGATTTATATCAAAACAGGGCGATCGCGTTTACCGCTTTGGGACAAGAAGAACTTGCTTTGCAAGACTCAAGGACATATTTACTATTGAGTAATACTGTACCTTAATCGGCATATTCCTCATGTGATTGGTAGATAGTTTTCAGTGAAGTGAAATTACCCTCTTTTGTCACTAAAGCAGGAGTATACTTAAAGGTGATCACGCAATACTGTTCAGTTAAGGCTTGAGCAGAACTAGCCCACGCCAGTGGCCTTTAGTGCTGAGGAATTTCCGCGCCCTTCTGTAGTGCATTTGGTCAAGTTCCTCTTTCCGCCCTTGCCAATTCTGGGTTTCAGGGGGTAATTAGTTGATATAACTAACGGGATTTCTCTTTATCCGTTCCAATGAATCTTGACCCATCTAAAAATACCCCACATTCCTGTCTCCCATTGAGGTTTATCTTCACTTCCTTCGTTCGACGAGAATGAATCGAACACCGAGATGCTGGAGAAAAAGCCCGGCCGAAAGGCCGACAAGTCCTCCACCGACAATAAGCACGGAGATACCCTTGGAGAGAGAGGTAGACATCCAATGCTCCTAGTGGTACAGTACCTTTATTTATTGCCTAGATTTTAGCACATTGGGCTTATCTATCAATTGGTACTACAGATTTACCAGATTGGGGAGAGGCAGCACAACTTGCTCTTCACACAATATTCCCACAATTAATATTGTGTTCTTTTTTACTTAAACTTAAACGAATACGTTCTCTGGCACCTGTCCATTGGAATGCCAATTCCAATGGACAGGTGCAAGATATAAGTTTATCCAATTGCAACTTGGAAGTTCCTGCCGGATTGGCTGCCAAAATCAAAATAGTTTTGACATAACGATTGTTTTCATCATCGGGTTGGGGAGAGTGCATAGAGAAAGGGTCAATTTTTATACGTATATAGTGATGACGTGCTACATGAGAAACACTTAGACTTAATTTTTATAGATGAAATTGAAATCAACTTATGCACAACAGAGATAGAAATCGAAAATTTTGCGGTCGTTTGACTATTGTAGAACCGCATGGTAGCACTATCTCTAATCTTTAACCTCCGTCAGCTTCTGCCAAAAAATAGATAATGGTGGTATTCTTTCTATGTCATGTTATATTAATCAACCTGGAAATGAATCAACCTTGTTTAATCAGCGTACATAATACGACCGAAATACCTAAACATGGAGTTCATCTCCTACTTAGATTTATTCATTGATGTTACTCGTATTTATACGTAATTTACTAGTCAAAAAAAGTCTAAGAGTTAGATGATTTCTAGAAAGCAATAGATTTAACTAGAGATTATTCATAAATATTTGTAAACTATTAAAC
>JAQYWN010000539.1 GCA_029379265.1 Rhizonema sp. NSF051 | reverse complement strand
TGGTGGCCAGAAACAAGCAACAATTTAACTGTGTGCATTTAACCGGATTTGATATCACCAGAAAACTTAGTAGGACGTTCTGGAAGTAATTTTCCTCCCCATACAGCAGCTTTGTCGGGGTTATTTGCTGCACATTACAAAGGTAATATGGATTACCTAAAAAAATTGCAACTAGCTGGTCCATTTTGGTCATGGAGTAAAAACCCACAAAACTTTTACGTTCCTACTCCTTTCAATTGCTTAGTTAAAAATGACACGATTGAAAACTTAATTTCATGGTATAAAGATAGTGAAGCTACTGAAGGAGAGTGGCTACCATCTGTCGTTGACAAATTTGATAAAGGAAGCTGGATTGCTATTCGTCATTGGAAGCAAATAACATTAGAAAATCAACAGCAGTGTCAGCGAATTAAAGTAACTAGTTCTCCTTGGAAATATACTCCACATCTACATCCCCGACTCAGAGAAGATGAGCGCAGAGTTGACGAAGATTTAGCACGTGGTAGTTTATTTCTAGAAAATGCCGTGCAATTGAATCCTGATGCAATACTGCTCGGTTAAGGAAATAAAGTAGGCTGAAACCCTTGAAATATCGTTGTCTATCATAATTAAAAAGGGCTTAACCGAGCAGTATTGAATCCTGATGCTTGTTTAATTTACCTCTCCAACACTAAGCTTCCAGATGGTTGGTACCGCTTTGGTGGAGAGGGACACATGGTAGATGTTAAATGCCTTGACTTGTCCCCAACTGTTCAAAATTTGCTCGAACAACCTGTAGGTAAGAGTTTTGCTCTAATTACACCTGCGGTTTGGGGTTCAAATCGCTTATCTTATCGAGAACCTATATATCTGCAAAAAGGTAATAAAGAGAAATACAACGGAGAGAATCCAGAAAGTAACGAGAAAAAAGTGTGGTCGGTAGACGCTTTAATCACAGAACGTCCTATACCTTTTCGTTACCGCTTGGGAAACCGTGACAATCGGGGGGAAGGTGAACATAACGATCGCGATCGCCAACAGCCTGAGGAATCGCCAAAACTATTATCTCGCGGACGTTATGCGGTTCCTGCGGGTAGCGTTTACGTCTTAAAAGAATCACTCAATAAATCTTGGCAAGAGTGGGATGACAATTGGTTCCCCAAAGAAGGCCCTTCACTCAAACGTTGGGGATGTGGGTTAGCGCTACCTTTACAAGCGTGCAATGAATTAATGTGAACTTTGGAGTATTGTCAATGTACCAAAAAGCTTACGGCATTATTGAAACCCTAGCACCTCTGCACGTCGGAGCAAGTGCGGGGGAAGAAACTGGTAATTTAAACTTAGTTTTCCGCGATCAATTTACCCAGACGGGAATTATTCCTGGTAGCTCAATTCGGGGTAGGTTAAGGGCAGATATGCGTCTAGAAGAAAAAGCTAAAGCAAAAACTGATAATAAATTGGCACAAAATCATCAGACAGAAACTCAACAGACTCCTAGCAATGAAGCAAATGAATTAGAAAAAGATAATCAGACAGAAACTCAAGGAACACCTAGCAATGAAACAAGAGAAAAAGCTCAAGAACAACTTAGCTTAGTTGAATATTGGTATGGAAAAGATGCAAAACCAGGAAAAGCTGATAGTACGACTGAAGGTATGGTCAAAATAGAATATGCTTCTATTCTTTGGCTTCCCATTTATTGCCCAAGTCAACCTGTTGTATTGGTAACTTGCCCTGCTTTACTCAAACGATATCAAAAATTAGCTGGAAAACCCAAAGATAAAATTGAACCGTACAGTTACTATGTCCCACCTGGTATTAAGAAGCCTGAACGCCCTGCTTTATTTTTTAACTTAGGTTGTTTACCTTTGAAAAAAGAAGAAGACAAACTGAAAGAATATACTAAAGAAATTGAATCTATTCAAGAGTACTTAGTATTAGTTGTCAAAGATACCGAAATGGCTATGATTCACGATATGGGACTTTATCGTCAAAGTCGGGTAGCTCTCAAGGAAGACCAAAAAACTGTTGCTGGAACATCCTTTTTTAATGTTGAAGCCCTTCCTGAAGGAACTATTTTAGTTTTTCCCATAGCTTTGAGAACTAGCGCTCAAGATAATAATCCTTGGGAGAAATTTGTCGAAGATTCGCAAATAAATCATAGCAAAGAACTTTATTTTGGAGGATTAGAATCTGTAGGCTTTGGTCACACTAATGTGATTTTGAAGAAAACAGCATAAACACACGCCCAGGAGCAAAAAGCATGACAGAAGTACAATCAAACCAAACCCAAGAATTTAACGAATGGCAACCGTATAATTTAGACCACTATGCTCAAAAGCTAGTGAGTGACTTTCGAGATAAAAAAAATGTCTTAAATGAATCCCACAAAATGCGGATGGCAGTTGCCTACGGTTTAGAGCGCTTTTGGGGAGAACATTTACGCTTTGAACGAGAGAGTAAGCAAGAGAGTAAAGAAAAGGGAAAGTATTGGAAAAAAGTTTGGGATACTTTGGCTAACGATATCCTCAAACCAACAGGAATTAACTTGCCAAATGAATCAGTAAAATTTGATGATACTAACAAAATTCAAGACATGACAAATAGGATTTGGCAAATGACAACAGAAGACAGAATTATAGTTTTAATGGTATTAACCCAATTTTGTGACTCTCTAGTTTGGTGGACACAGAGGTACAAAAAGAAAGATGAGAATTGAAGAATTAGGAAGTAAACAATTATGAGCTTTGCCAAAGCATTTCAAAAAGTATTGAAAGAGCAAGGACAAAATATAGAAGTGCCAGAGATAATCGAAACCGATCCACAACTCGTCCCTCACATGTACCGCGCTCAAGTACAACCTCGGTGCAGTTTACAGTTTGCAGGCGATCGCACTCATCGGAATACATGGATTGAGCAGTGGGTAAACCCAAGAGAAGAGGACGGAAAACCTACTTACCAGTACGCAGAAGCACAAGATGTTTTAGAGAAAGGTTACTTCTGTCGCTTTAAAGTCCAATTCCCATATAGGTTGTTTAGTAATTGCGGACAGGATAGCATTTTTCGTCCCATGCTAGGTAAAAATGGTATTCCTTTTATTCCTGGTAGCGGGGTAAAAGGAGTTTTTCTGCGGTACTGTAAAAAGAGCGATCGCGCTCTAGCTATGAGATACTGTGGAGACAAAGAACCTCTAACTCAAGGTATTTTGAGGTTTCATGGAGCATATCCTGTCGGAGATTGGGCTGGTACGATGTATAGGGAAGATCACGCAACCCACTACCGCTTAGTAGACGTGGTGCATCCCCAAGAAAACAGGCAAATCGGAATTGACGAAAAACCTACTAGCGCTTTCGCTTTAATTAGTTTCTACCAACCAAAGTTAGTTTTTGAAATTAGCAGTACTGAATTATTATCTCAAGAAGAATGGAAAACAATCTCATTGAAGCTAAAAAGTGCCTTGGGGCAAGGATTAGGAGGAAAAACTAGCACTAATTACGGTCTACCTTTTGTTACTAAAAACCAATATGATATCAATTTATCTTTGCATGGAGTGGGAATAACTCCAGTTTTGCTAACAGGAGAACCAGAATTTCGTCCCAATGTTTTTAAAGCAACTTTAAGAAGTCATGCTAAACGCCTTTTGGGAGGATGTTGTCATAATCAGCAAGATGACAAGCGAGTTGAGAGAAAAATTGGTGAATTATTTGGTAACACTCAAGCCCCCGGTAAAGTGGAGATTTATTGGGAGTTGCGAAACCCTTCACCACAGACAGATTGGCAATCTACTTACGATATACGAGGTGATCTCCATATTAGCGTCCCTAATACTGATGTGGAATTTCTCAAGTGTTTGATTAAGTTTGCTTACACAATGGGTGGTTTTGGTAAATCTTGGCGCAGAGTATGGCACAAGGATTTTTATCATCAAAATCCCCGTTATGATAAGTTAATTGGCTGTCATTGGGAATGCCAAGATTCAGGCTGGAAACATGATATCTCTGAGTGGATAAATGATATCAAAAAACCAAAACAGCTAAGCGAATTTCTCAAAAGTTTAGAGAATGTATGCAAGAAATATTTTCAACTCAGAGAACCTGAATTTTTAACTTGGCGAGAAGCTTGGCATAAAAAACGTGTCGCTGTTTATAGTAAAATCGTTAGTCAATCTCAAGTTATTGAGTTGTTTCATAATGAGTTTTATAAACAAACTCAAGCTATTGGTGGAAGAAAAACAATAACAAGACAAAAAAATGGCAGAGAAGAAAAAACAGAAGTTTTAGTAGTGAGTTCTGTATGGCATCGTATGTTACCAATAGATAACAATCAATACTTAGAAATTGTCACCATATTTCATGGCGATCGCAATACCTGGGAACACCAGGAGAGAGGAAATCAACGACAATCCTTCATTTCAAATCTAAAAGTGAAGGGGCTACAGCTATCTTGGGGACAAGAACCTCAATAAAACTAAACACCAATTAAACACAAGCACTTTAGTCCATTTTAATAGATTTCAGCTATGAGCGAGGGAATTATCTTCTCTGGTGGTTTATGGAATCATCTAATTTCATTCTTTTTTAGGAGCAAACATCATGTATCGAGTAATTCTATCTACTATTGGTACCAGTTTACTTACCAATCAAATTAAAAGAGATAGCTCAGAAGAAAAAGATTGGTATTCGCATCTGCGCGATACAGCTAATCTTAACGAAAAGGAAACACCAAAAAACATTAAAGATATTATTAGTACCCTTGAACAAAGAGCAGATGCACAGCTTAGTAATGCAAAAATTACCCAAATACGCCGTGCAAGTGCAGAATTAAACGGAATTTATGGTATTTATCAAGAGAATTTGACTCAAGGAAGGGAAGACTATCATTTTCTCATTGCTACTGATACAATTCAAGGTATAACTACAGCAAAAATTGTCGAAGCTTTTCTTAGAAGACAAGGTTTCATTAATACTAGTATTTATGCTCCAAGTGGGCTATCTACAGCTAGTACAGAAGCTTTTTCTGTGGGTATTGATGAGTTAATTGTTTGGTTGGAAGAAAATATTAAACCTTTCAAGGACAGTAAATACAAAATTTGTTTTAATTTGGTGGGTAGTTTCAAGAGTTTACAAGGTTATCTCAATACCATTGGTATGTTTTATGCAGATGAGATAATTTATATTTTTGAAGGAGAAAAATCAGACTTAATTACGATTCCCCGTCTGCCAGTTTCTGTAGATAATTCCTTAATGAAACCCTACACTATGCAATTAGCTTTATTAGCTGCTGGAGCGGGACTTTCACCCCAGGAAACTGTAGGAATTCCGGAAACGATATTAGGGGAAGTTGATGGTAGAATAACGCTTTCAACCTGGGGAAATTTAATTTGGAAGCAGTGCAAAGATGATTTACTTTCGGATGATTTAATTTCTTTCTCTAGATTAGAATATCAAGATACCTTTAGGGCTGACTACAACAGAGTTAGAGAAAAACACAAACGAGTCAAGTTGCAAGAAACTTTAGCCACAGTAACACGTTTATTGAATGAGTCTAATGGTGATCTGGCTATTCTCAGACAGCATGGGGGAATACAGTATAGTAAGTATACTAATAAGGGAAAGATTGACCATTTTCGTGTAACAGAAAGTGTTCGGGTAAGTTGTGTTTGCAAAGATGGAAAATTGATTTTGCATCATTATAATGAACAACATGATGATATAAATAATAATCCTTATTAAGCGCCAAGATCCCCGACTTCTTGAAGAAGTCGGGGATCTGAGGGTGGTTTGTTTCGGTTAAGATAGCGCTGTAGACGCGAAGCGGTGAACAGCGCTGCAGGAGGGTTTCCCTCCGTAGGCGACTGTGAACCCGAA
>JAQYWN010000538.1 GCA_029379265.1 Rhizonema sp. NSF051 | reverse complement strand
AAACTATATTCATGGATTTTATAAATGACAATATGCTGCCAACTTAAATAAAGCTTTGACAATGGAAAAGGAATGACAGAAAAAATAAAACTCCCTAATCAGACATGATTACTTACAACCAAATATCTTCTACAGGATGAGCGTTACGGGGTTTTGAGTGCAAATCTTTCACAGGTTATCAACCTTCTCAAGGGTTCTCTGCATTTTTCTTATAGAAAATCAAAAATTGGCTGTTTGCTGTTCTGTAAATATACGCTCAGTTGCAGGCAAATGGAAATCTCCTGCAAGTAAATCTATACCGTCGATAATTTTGACAGGAGATTTAACCATCAGCGATTTGTAACAATGTTCTCGATAGTTAGGCTGGGTTTGGAAATTGACGATCGCTCGTTTCAACGGTTCAAGGAAACGCTGCGTGACAAGCCAAGTTGTGGTGTGCATTCCCAAACTGTAAGGCAAACCCTTCAATCCACCTTTGGGCAATTCGCATTTCCCACTCTTTGTTTGTGGTAGGCATCAAAAAACCTCAACTGACTCCTATCCAAGATTAAATATTATCTTGTACCCAATTTACAAAAGCTTGAATGGCTTGGCTGCTACCAACAACTTGACTCTGCTGGACGTATTGATTTACTAGCTCAATTATCGGAATATCTGGAAATGTAGGACTAAAATTCGACTCTACATATTTTCCTGCTTGCAAGATGTTAATTTGTAACCCTTGTTTTCCATATCGCCAAAGTTCTGGCACTCCCAAAATTTGGTAATTCTCCAATTGCGTGCGGGAAGTTAAATCAATTTCTATAGCTAAATCAGGGGGTGGGTCTATACTTAAATTTAGACGATTTTTACCAATAATTGCCGCTTGATTTTGAATGTAAAAACAAGCATCCGGTTCAACTCCCTGAGTCATTTTTTCACTTTTTAGGGTTGTTGAACCTAAAGCATCGTAATTGATACTTCGTTTGTTCAGTAAAATTTTTACCAAATCGCCAATAATTTCTTTGGTTTTTTCATGTTCGGGCAAGGGAACCATAATTTCTAAAAAACCATGACTATAGGAAAGTTTGGCAGCACGGTGTTCTCCTAATTCAGCCAAAATATTTTCAAATTGCTGCCAGCTAACGTCCGAAAGTAACAGTTGCTGTCCCGGTTGAATCCTCAATTGTCTTAACTCTAATAGCATAAAGATTCATCCAATTTGACTACAATATATTGACCCTGCAACACACTAATTGCCGTATTCATACCCTGTAATATTGGCTGAAAAAATTGACTGTTTCATCTCATCGAATTCGGTCACTGACTCTATTAGTGAGAAAAGATAGAGGATTACTCATATCAGCAGCAAAACCAAGGATAGCGCGATCGCGGTGCTCATAAAGCAATTCTCCTTGAGCATTAAACAAAAAGGTTGCCCCTCGTTGGGTGAGATAGGCAGGATTAGGAATATATGTATTCCAGTTAGTTAGCACTTCTGCCATATTTCGCAATCGCAAGGTTGCTAACTCGAACGGGCGCTGAAAACCTTTGCCACCTGCCCATTTGAAGAATGAACCCTTCAGTGGGGGCAAAGGGGGAGCCTGAACGATTTCATCATCACTAATTAACTGAGGCGCTCTTGCGTCACCCCTATATCCGCGAAACACTTCCGCTAGTGTACCAGGGCTACCAATTCCCGCACACATGAACATCAGGTTGAGCTTAGCATTCAATCCTGGCGAGAAACCTGGTAATCTCACCGATAGACCGGAGTACAAATTGAGCGTTTGATGCACCTGGGCTGTGGGATCTACAAACAAGCAATCTGCCGCAAATCCAGTATAACTACAGAATCGCTGACCGGAAGTGCGATTGCCAATTCCCACCGCTCGGATTGTTATCCCTTGCTCAGATAGGCGTTCGCTATCTCGTCGTAACCACCAAGCATACTCAAAGCTGTCGAAATCTCCTAGTTGTGGCAATATTAGCACCAGCTGCAAGGATGAGGATTCGCAACCGTTCAAGATAGATACAACTTCTCCATCACTCACCCGTTGGCGTTCAGTTTGGCTCAAAATGCTGTATATACTCATTATCTACCAAATGTTAATTCTACTTGACAGTCAGTTTTTGCCCTCATTGGCTAATCTCTACTCTAACCAACAGAGGTACGCCCGAAATTTTTGTGTGTTAGGGGAGAGAGTGAGAGTGCTGTAAAACGCCATCGGAATATCGCACTGCGCTCATCACCAACGCCGTCACAGGTAAAATAGATGTACGCTAAGTCCCCATCCCCTAAGCCGAAAAGCCACCATGACACAAATCACGCTTTCCGACCTCCCCGAAACCGTCCAAAACCTAATTAACCAAGCTCAAAAAACAGGCGAACCCCTCACCATCATCCAAAATGGTATCCCCTTCGCCATCATTTCCCCCATTAAGAAAAAATCTCTCCTGGAAACCCTTTCTACCCTTGAACCACTGGACGAAGACTTTGCCGATATGGACGAAGGATTACTACTCTTAGATGATATTAAGTTTTAAAAATGAGTTATTTATACTTGTTAGATACAAACATCATTTCCGAACTAATTAAAAACCCCAGAGGAGTGATATTATCAAAAATTAAAGATGTCGGAGAAGACAAAATTTGTACAAGTATTATCGTAGCTTGTGAATCAAGATTTGGAGCTAAAAAAAAGAACTCTCAAAAGCTCATAGAAAAACTTGAAATAATCTTGGATAGTATTGAAATACTACCCTTAACTCATCCCGTAGAGCAATATTACGCAGAAATCCGCACAGATTTAGAACAGCAAGGTAAACCGATTGGAGGTAATGACCTGTTAATTGCTGCCCATGCTTTGACATTAAATCTAACAGTTATTACCGCCAATGTTCGTGAGTTTTCTCGCATTCCTAATTTAAAAGTAGAAAACTGGCTCAAACCTGATTAAAAAAGCTAACAAATTTTAAGTTTTAAGAGTGATTTTCCAATAGAGATGCGATCTCTTGAGGATGTATATTTTTGTATTCCTTGTTCCCAATCTGCAAAATATAATTAGGGGCGCTTTTACAACATTTCATACAACGACTGCTGTACTCGATTGTCACTTTATCTTGCAAACCGCAATCGCACAAAGTTTTTTCCAGTTCTGACAACAGACTTTTACCACCTCGTTTGAGGCATCCGGACTTTTGACATAGGAGAATTTTCGCTTTGGGTAAACTCTTTTGTGAGTTCGTTTCCATTGAACTGGTATTGCAATCAAACATACCATCTAGGCATGCAGGGGGGATAATGGTTTTAGATTTTCTCTCTTTCCTGCTACTTTTTATTAAATCTTGGGACACAACTTCGTTGGCGGAAGGCGTTATTTGATTTGGGCACCTATTAATTGGTGTCACTCCATAAGCTTTTAGTTTGATGGTGTTTTTATGCGAATTAAATTTGCCAATACCATAAACACGAATTTGTTGACCTGGAACCAGTGATAAACTGAGAGAACTGCGCAGTTCCTTAGGAACTTTAATTTCCAACTCTCTAGATTCTGACGAGAAACGCAAGTATTTGAATTTTTCTGGAGTGTTACCGACAAACCCAAGAAACTGTCCTTCTAATTTAAATTCTGCTAAGTCTAAGTAATTACTGCTCATGTTTTAACGATTTTAGATTATAAAAAGTGAGAGGGAGTAGTTGTATAGACGTAATATGGCGCGTCTATACAGGAAAAACTTATAAGTAGTTTGGTAGAAAAATTTACCTTTATGTAAAGAAAGATTAATGCACCTGTTTTGCCTACCAAAAAAACAACAGCTATAACCCGAAGTCTTGTTTATTTCTACAAGCTACTTATAGCATTCCTATTTGAATTGGGAAAAACTCGTGATGGCTATCAACAGTCAATACACGATATTTTAGGCATCATTTAGGATTGCTATAACTTATAACTTATTTAAGAGACTCGTCTAGCCTCGAAAGTTTGAGGTAACTTTAGCGGCTCAGGTAAATCTGTAAATAGTAATTCCCAGCCATTTGCTAAAGTAAAAAGCTTTCCTTCGGCTCCTTCAGTTTGCTTAACAACTTCTTCTTCGAGGTCTTTCTTCGCAACGTAGGCAATCAAAGTTCCGGCTTCATTCTGACGTAGCATTACTTTCATGGAGCTTCCTCAACAAGTTCTAATTCTTTTTTAAGACAGCCAACGATAAATCCTGATGGAAGGAAATGCACCGCGTATATGTAGGATCTTTGTAGATATGAGCCGATACTGACGACATAGCCAGTATCTCCCTTTTTCGCCAGAACGACTCCGACTTCTTGACCGGGAAAAGTCCCATCATTTTTGATTAACTTGCGAAGACGAACTTTATCACCAATTTCAAACTCAGGCGCTTCCTCTAGTTCTACTTCATCTGATGGCATGGGAGTATTTGTGTTTTTGTACTAAATTCAACAGTTCTTGCGTAGTTAAACTACGTTTTTTCTGTACAGACTCATGTCTGACTGCGTCCAAGACAGATTGGGTTTCCTCTGAGTTCAGGACGATTCCGTGTTGCTGTAGCAAGTTAGACACCAGATGCCGACCAGAATGCTTGCCTAAAACCAAACTGCGCTCCCACCCTACCTCTTCGGGGGCAAATGGTTCATAGGTACTGGGGTTTTGCAATACACCGTGTGCGTGAATACCAGATTCGTGTGCAAAGGTATTTGCACCAACAATCGCCTTCCAAGGAGGAACATCGCAGCAGGATGCAGATGCTACAAGTCGGGATAGTTCTAACAAGCGAGGAGTTTCAAGACCTAAATCGATATTATGGATGCGTTTGAGAGCCATAACAACTTCTTCTAAAGCGGCATTTCCTGCCCTTTCACCCAACCCATTGACTGTGGTATTGACTGAAGATGCTCCAGCTTTGATACCAGAAAGAGCGTTGGCAGTTGCCAGCCCAAAATCATTATGAGTGTGGATTTCCACCGGAATTGACAAAGCCGTCACGAGTCGCTTGACTTTTGTGTAGGTGGAGAAAGGATCGAGAATGCCTACCGTGTCGCAGAAGCGGAACCGAGATGCACCCCATTCTTGGGCAGAAAGCGCTACTTCTAATAGAAAATTCTCATCGGCTCTGGAGGAATCTTCTCCCCCAACTGCAACCCAAAGCCCGTTATCAACTGCGAAGTGAATACTGTCTCTCAGTTTTTGCAACGTCACCCGCCACTGTCCGTGAAATTTAGCTGTGATTTGGATTCCGGAAATGGGAATGGCAATATGCACTCGATTCAAACCACAAGCTATAGAAGCTTGAATATCTGAGATGACAGCGCGGTTCCAACCTAGAAGTTTAGCTTGTAAATTCAAGTTGGAAATTGCGGTGATTGCAAATGTTTCTTCTTCACCCATTGCCGGAATTCCCACTTCTATTTCAGGAACGCCAATAGCGTCGAGAAACTTGGCGATCGCGACTTTCTCTTCAAAGTTGAAGGCCACACCAGCTGCTTGTTCGCCATCGCGTAAGGTAGTGTCATTAATGATGACTTGATTCATATCAAAAGTACCTATAGAGGATTATGACCAATAAAGAACGTAGAACTCAGTTGTCAGAACTCAGAATTAATGAGTGTTGTAAAGTTAGTGCAAAAGTGTGAGATTTCTAGACAACTGAGTGCGGAGTCAAACGAGCATAGCGGAACTCAAAAATAAAGTCATAGATGGTAAACAAGGTAGTACCTTGCCAATTGCATTTTGAGTTCTGAGTTCTGCATTCTGAGTTCTTCTTCCTTCATTAATTCAAAACTCCTAACTTCTAACTTTTTCCGATTATGAATAATTAATCCGTATGTCCCTATACCAGACATTCATTAAAAGAC
>JAQYWN010000537.1 GCA_029379265.1 Rhizonema sp. NSF051 | reverse complement strand
CTTTTATACCAAATTAACTTTAATGATAAAAAAAACTAACCGACGATTTAATTCTATCGTCAAACTCTTACTTCTAGCTTGTCTAATTGCCACCCTATTAATTGTTGCCAAACAGTTAAACATTCAGGAAATTTTGCACAATTCTTTAAATTGGGTCAAAAGTCTTGGATTGTGGGCACCAATTGGGTTCATGCTCATCTACAACTTAGCCACCATACTTTTTGTGCCAGGTTCCATCCTGACTCTAGGAGGTGGTTTCTTGTTTGGCGTGTTTTGGGGATCAGTATATGTGTTCATTGCAGCAACCTTTGGCGCAACCTTTGCGTTCTTGATTGGACGCCACTTTTCACGAGATTGGGTTTCTCAACAAATAGAGAAATATCCTAAATTTAAAGCGATCGCTCGAGCCGTTGCCAAAGAAGGATGGAAAATCGTGCTGCTGACGCGGTTGTCCCCGATCTTTCCTTTCAATCTCTTAAATTACGCCTATGGGGTTACACAGGTTTCCCTCAAAGACTATATCTTAGGTTCAATTGGCATAATTCCAGGTACTGTGATCTACGTTTACATTGGTTCCTTAGCTGGGAATCTTGCCATGATTGGGACGAATGCTCAACCCACCAATCCCACCCTTCAATGGGCAATTCGGATCGTCGGTTTTATTGCTACAGTTGCCGTAACGATTTATGTGACTCGTGTTGCCCAGAAAGCTTTGGAACAGGGAGTGTCTTGAAGAAGAATTCAGAACAGGAGTAGGGGCAGGTTTTATCAGATAACTCATCCACTCTAAAATCAATCGAGCAAGGAAAGCCCCTACTGAAGGGCAGGTTTTATCAGATAACTCATCCACTCTAAAATCAATCGAGCAAACCTCCCCCTACTGAATTCTGTTTGATAAAACATTGAGCAGCCAAAAGAGGAAAAACAAAGCAATGTCAGATGCAGAATTTAACCGAGTTGTAGTTTACCCAATGGATGAGTATAACCAGAAATTGGTTTCTTATGTACATCCAAATACATGGGTCAATCCTAAACCTGCCAATAATTACGATTTGGTAGTCATTGGGGCAGGAACTGCGGGATTAGTTGTGGCAGCAGGTGCAGCAGGCTTGGGTTTGGGTTTGAAAGTTGCCCTAATTGAAAAGCATCTGATGGGTGGGGATTGCTTGAATGTTGGATGTATACCATCTAAGTGCATCATCCGCTCTTCTCGTGTCGTTGGCGAAATATTGTCTGCTCAGAAGTTGGGCATTCACGTTCCAAAATACATTGATGTTGATTTTCAGGCAGTCATGGCACGGATGCGGCGGCTAAGAGCAGGAATTAGCCATCATGACTCAGCAGAGCGCTTTAGAAAGTTAGGGGTGGATGTCTTCTTGGGTAACGGTCGATTTGCGAGTGATCATACCGTAGAAGTTGACGACAAAACCCTCCGGTTTAAAAAAGCTGTCATTGCCACTGGAGCCAGAGCCGCACAACCCTCAATTCAAGGACTTGAGGAAGCGGGTTATCTTACCAATGAAACGGTTTTTTCCCTTACCCAACGCCCAAGACGTTTAGCGGTGATTGGTGGTGGGCCAATTGGTTGCGAATTGGCGCAGGCGTTCCAGCGCTTGGGTTGTGATGTGGTACTTTTCCATTCCAGTTCTCATATCCTGAATAAAGAGGATGCTGAAGCTGCGGAAATTCTCCAAAATGTCTTGGTTAGGGAAGGAATTAATTTGGTGCTAGGTTGTCAGATCCAGCAGGTAGAAAAAACGACTAATGGCAAGACGCTTTACTTTACCTGCAATGGCAAGCAAGATTCTGTTACGGTAGACGAAATTTTAGGAGGTACCGGACGCGTCCCAAATGTGGAAGGACTGAATTTAGAAGCAGTTGGAGTGAAATATGATCTGCGCCAGGGTGTGAAGGTGAATGATTACCTCCAGACAACCAATCCGAAGATTTATGCAGCTGGCGATGTCTGCATGGACTGGAAATTTACCCATGCTGCTGATGCGGCAGCGCGGATTGTCATTAAGAATACGTTGTTTTCTCCTTTTGGCTTAGGACGATCCAAACAGAGCAGTCTAATTATGCCTTGGTGTACCTACACAGATCCGGAAATTGCTCATGTGGGGATGTCCGAACACCAGGCGCAGGAAATGGGTATTAATGTGGCAACGATTAAGATTCCTTTCGAGAATGTAGATCGGGCGATCGCAGATGGTGAAGAAGAAGGATTTGTCAAAATCCTTCACAAAAAGGGATCTGATGAAATTTTGGGGGCAACCATTGTCGCCCGTCATGCAGGCGAGATGATCTCATTACTGACAACAGCGATCGTCGGTAAGCTTGGTTTGAATAAGCTCAGTACTGTAATTCATCCTTATCCAACTCAAGCTGAAGCTATTAAGAAGGCGGCAGATACTTATCGTCGCACGCTCCTCACACCAAATTCCAAACGATTCTTGACATGGCTGACAAAGTTTTCTTGAGAAAAGCGATCGCTTTGGTGAAATAGGGGAAAGCGATCTCACTGCCCTCATTAAAAGTCGGGCACAATTAGCACATTTGCTTGTAGCAGCACCCTTCGTTCTTCCACACGTTCAGGACGATTCATCTGTAACAATCGCACCGTCACCCGTCCAATCGCAGTCAACGGCAGAATTTCGCCATCTTTTAACTGAAAATGGTCGTACCAACGATCATGACGAGGCTGATACAACCTCATAATTTCTCCATTGCTAGGATCGATTGATGTCAGGTCACTGCCCTTATACTTATTGCAAATCGTACAGGCTAATGCCAAATTAGTTTCGTCTGTTTGTCCACCATGCTTTTGAGCAATCACATGATCGACTTCATGAGGTACAAGAGCCGCAATTTCAGGTATTAAACAATACTCACAAGCATGATTAGCGCGATCGCCAACTAAGCGTCTGAGCGCCGTAGATATATATGTCTTGCTCATCCTTTACAATGCCTTTAGCTTGAGCAATGCTTTCGCCTTAGCCATCCGCACTAAATGTTCAACATATTCATATTGCTGCCATAATCGTTCTTCTTGAGCCGTCAATCCAACTGTCCTATTTTTTTCTAACAAGCTGGCGATTTGCTGTTGTAATGTCTCAGACGGCTGCAATGCCAAAATTTCCTCTGAAGAGGGAAGATTTGCCAAGAATTCTAACACTTCTGCCAAGCCAGAAAAACCAGATTGACCAATGGCATTCCATTCTCGCAATCCCAATTCTAAAATTTGGGGCAGCTGGTCTTGTAGTGGACTCAGTCTGAGTGCCAACTCATCAGGAATGTCAACTCTAATCTGCATGATTTAGCGTTCAGGGCTTTCAAAAGATACTCCTGATCTTAGCGCCTAACACATCATACAAGATTGTCAATGTCTCAAGACAAGCGTGAAATTCTTACCTGGTATACGTTTTGAAAGCTGTGAACGAGATAATGCAAAAAACGTGGATGAGACGACTCAAAGTATTGTCATTCCATTCTGGGGGAAATGGGGTTCGGGCGGCGATTTCTACTCCAAAGAACTAACGAAATCCCTTGGCTGGCTTTTGTTGTCCTTTGCTCTTGGGTTTTGATTTGCTAACCTCTACCACAGCTTCTTGAAATAAGTTGTGTAAATGGATTGGTACGCTGGCAATTTCTGGTAATTCAGGCTCTATAGGTTTGTTGTATTCTTGCAAAAGTGGGTTTAAATCGCTTTCCAGTTGAAAGGGACGTTGCAAAACTGTTTGTAGTACCTTCTCTAACTGAGTTGGATATTGTTGGGCGAGGCGATGCCAAATGAAGGCGTTAATATTTTTGTCTTCAAGGTAATGGCGGATGAGTTTTTCTGAGCCTTCTATAGTTTGCCAGTCTTCTGCTTCTAGAATTGCTTTTGCTTTAGTGTAGGTTGGCAGAAACATCTGTCCCCAACGAGGGTGAGAAAAAGTTGTGACTTGTTCTGCTTTTTTGAGTTCGGCAGGTAATTCGACTTTGGGCATCACCATTTTAGAAGTGCCCTTTTTTTGCTCGAACAATTGCTCAACAACTTTTGAGTCAGCACCTAATTCTGCTGCTGCTGCTTTTATGTCCTCTTGTTCGATACCCGCTTCTTGTGCAATTTCTTCTAAAGACTTGGAAGGATCGATTCCTGCTGCTTCCAATTGTTTCTGAGACAAAATCTCTTGTAATTCGGCGATTTTTTTATTGAGTTGGTATCCTGGTAAGGTGATTTCATCTCCACCAAAAAAATCAACAAATTGCTCATGATATTTGCTGACAGACTGCCAAGCCTCTTCTAGCAAGTCTGGCGCATCGCTGTAAAGGTTGTTTTTGTGGTTTTCTTTAAAATTACCGATCGCTACTGCAAGTTTGGGCTTGCCTAATTTCCCCATTTGTGTGTAAGGACCTGAGAATGTCCAGTAGGTGTCGCTAATGGGAGAAATACGAGTGAGTAAGATTTCACCCTCTTTTAACCGAGACATTTCCTGTTGTGTTTGGGCGTTGTTTGGCTTGACGATGTAGTGTTTATCTGTTAGCCAGTTCATCAGTTCAAAGCCATCGGGGAGAACTTGAGTTATGGCAAATAAGCCAATAAAACTGCGATGCCAACTGCTGATGAGTTCGCGATCACTTTGTGACAAGTCGGGATGGTTTTGGATAAATAAATCCAATGGCGAGGAGTTACCGACTCTACCTTCTGTCGTAAAGCTATCAACCGTTAAGTCCTGTTGGGTATTATCACCACTTCCACGACGCAACTTCAGTGCTGCATAGGTTTCTAGTGCCTGGGCGAGTTCGTCTTCTGCATCCAGGACGAAATCACTTAAGGCAAGTTTGAGTTGGTGCGATCGCACGAGTACTGCATCCACAGTTTCTTCTCTCGGAATAGATAGTTGTCTATCATAGCTTTTAAGAGAATTTCCGCATCTAGCAATAGCTAGATTTATCTATCGCGTTGTCAGTTATTCTCGCAATACCGCACGATGATTATTCTGCTGATATATTTATATCCAAAGAGGTATTGACAAAGCTGATTCACATTTAATACCAATTAAGTATGGGCTTGAGGCAACATTCAGCAATTTGTCCTTCTCCAATCCAGGAAAATTACCGATAGCTAAGGGACATTTGCTAAAAAAAGGTTCGCCATAATTTGCACCAATCATTGCAATAAAGTAAATTGCTCTCTGGTATCAACTTGTTACGGCTATAACCCACCCACGCGCCCTCGCACATTGTCACACTACGAATTTGGGACGTTGGAAGATTTGAGATTAGCGTAGACGCTCTTAGCGGCTTGCCATAGGCATCGCCTTCCTAACCGAAAAAGATCCCAAATGGGTTCTATATGCAATATCGAGTCCCAGTTCACTTTTGAGCCATTGTTGAATCTTGACTTTACCATGGACAGTGTCGGGACTAATTAGTTTGGTATCCCAGTACAGGTTAATGCTTGTTCTCAATTTGCCTGGAGTCACGCTTGGAGGTGTTTTGCCAGTTTCTACTGCTGAAGGTACCCTGACACATACAAAGCGGTGGCAACTTAAACAACACGTTCTATGTTTATGCTGCGAAGTACCGATTTCCTGTGGGCGATCGCGTTACAGCATTTCTGGAAAGCTATGGTGGAGTTACGTACTATGTTGCTCTTACGTTCAATCCTTATTTAGAAGGATTTTGGCAAAGGTGCAATCTCTGCTTTTGGTCAGCGCAGCCCGATTTATCGTTTGGGTAGCGGCTCTGGGATCGGATTGAACTACAAACTAACTGACCAAATAACATTGAGTGGAGTTTATCTTTCTGACTCAGATCTTGCACCTACGGTATAAACCAGGAGTAGGCGAATAAAGAGTACAAAA
>JAQYWN010000536.1 GCA_029379265.1 Rhizonema sp. NSF051 | reverse complement strand
TTACTTAACTAAGTACTACTTGGGTTCAATTGATATTATTATTACTTTAGTGTTTGGAACTTAAAGTTATTCAAGAAGTGTTTACACTTACGCGTAAATACAGTTACTTCCTCTGAAATAGTTGTGATGGTAAATAATACTAGAAACCCGGTTTCTCCAGGAAACCAGGTTTCTAATTGCTTTGACAACTGAATTCTTCTTAATTAGACCGCACCACTATTTTTCTTAAATAAGATAGCTACTGTTTTCAAAATTAGTTTCAAATCGTACAGTAAGCTCCAATTTTTTTGATACTGCAAATCCAGACGAATGACATCCTCAAATTTACGTACACTAGACCTTCCATTCACTTGCCATTCTCCAGTCATACCTGGTTTAACATCCAAACGTTGCCATTCTGGTACCTCATAGCGCTCAACTTCATCGGGTGTAGGTGGTCTAGTACCAACTAAACTCATCTCTCCTTTGAGAACATTCAAAAATTGTGGCAGTTCGTCTAAACTGGTTCGCCGCAAAAACCTTCCGATTCGTGTCACTCTTGGATCATTGTCAATTTTAAAAAAAGCACCTTGAGCTTGGTTTTGTCTTTCTAGTTCGGCTTTCCGCGCCTCCGCATCAATATACATAGAGCGGAATTTCCAAATCCGAAAGTGCTTACCCATCCAACCACAACGAGTTTGACCAAAGAAAATGGGACCACGATCATCAAGTTGAATAGCAACGGCAATGGGAATAAACAAAAGTCCTATAATTAAAAAACCTACCAAGGCCCCAACAATGTCTATCAACCGTTTCATCCAAGATCGCACTGAAGGATGCGTAGTTGGGAGTTGTTCTGAGCGATTTGAGGGAAGCGTTGGGCCACCAGACTCTATTGTAAAAACCTTATCCAATCCCGTGAGATTGAGTACTGCCATCACCTGAGGGGTAACATTTTGCAGTATAAATTCAATCTGTGTCTCTTGGGTGGTTTTTAAATTACTGACCAAAGCACCTAAACCACTACTATCCAAGAAAGTCGTCTGGTGAAAGTCAACGATGATTGTTTTGGGAACGGATGTATGCTGGATCAGAGAAAGGCAGGTTTGCTTAAAGGCTACAGCCTCTAGCACACTTAACCGTGCTGACACCTGCACTATAGCCGTGTCGTTTGAGAAAGTAACGGGAAAATCTCCCTCTGTAGGTTGGCTAGTCATGAAGCCTTGTACTTTTGTTGCCATATAAACATCTGCCAGACATTAATTATGTCCTAGCGAATAAATAATTAACCTATTGCTTGAGCAGTAGGAATAAGTACTAATCGCTAGTGACTTGGGTTGAGATTGGAGATCGCAATCCTTACGATTCACAATAGAACAATCAGCTAAAAAATACCCTTGATCTTATGCTGAGCTAGCGTGATAACACGCAACGTCAGCGAAGTCCATAGCATTTGTATCATCAGATGACTCACAAAACTGCTTTAACAACCCATGCACGCCTAATTGAAGTCTTTTCTGCTATCCAAGGGGAAGGACTTAATGTGGGAACACGCCAAATATTTATTCGCTTCGCCCTCTGTGACTTGCGCTGCCATTTTTGTGACAGCTCCCATACTTGGGTTGCACCCGATAATTGTAGGATAGAACGAACTCCTGGATTGCGCGACTTTGAAATTCGCGCTAACCCTGTCCCATTACCTATGTTACTAGAATGGGTTGAGCAATTAAATCTATCCGGTCTACACGATAGTATCAGTTTAACTGGGGGCGAACCACTTCTTCATGCCAAGTTCATGATGGAATTTTTACCTAAACTGCGTACTAACACTGGTTTAAGTGTGTATCTAGAAACAGGTGGACACCGTCCAGAACAACTAGCGATGATTTTGCCTTATATAGACTCTGTGGGTATGGATTTCAAACTCAAGAGTACGAGTGGTGAAAGCCGTTGGGAAGAACACGCAAAATGCTTACAACTTTGTCACAACGCCAAATTAGAAGTTTTTGTGAAGATTATTGTTTCTCAAAAGACAGAGCCGACTGAGTTGGAACGATCCGCTTTGTTAGTAGCTGGAGTCAGTCCAGAGATTCCAGTGTTCATACAACCGGTTACACCTTTAGAAACACCTCTTACATTCACGAATGTCTCTGTACTTGCTCCTTCCGCCGACCAAGTTTTAAGTTGGCAAGCTTTAATGAAGCGCTTTATCAAGCAAGTACGCGTCATACCTCAAACGCACAAAATGCTAAATCAACTTTAATGCATGTTGATTGTTGATGGTCGATAAGTAAGACTTGAGGTACAAGAGGGAGTTAGAAGACTTAAAATAATTATCTCTCTTTCTCCCCTCATCAGTTATAGGTTAAGGTCATGAAAAATTTGTCAATAAGTAATAGTGCCTAAAACTAGGGAAAAATCTGGGTTGAAAACACAATTTTCACCTAGCGATGGGGAGTAGATTTCAACCGATCATGTATTCAGGCACTAAAAATCGGTACAGATGTGAATTAAATACCTCGAGCTTTGTTCAATTTTAAGGATAATTACGAATTGACAAAAGTAATTTAGTTTTAACATGTCACGAATGCTCTCCCCCTGCTCCTCCTCTTACAATCCACCTTCATCAATATTTTTAGATTTGGACCTTGCCTTACTGGCACTACGTTTGAGGGCAGAGATTCGGGCTTCGTATCGAGATCGCTGGCGCTTTCCTGGAGTATTTTCAATCAAGGTTTTCAAAGCACTCCCCAGACTCTTGTAAGCGTTGGCAAGAGTATAACCAAAGCGGGTTGCTAAGGCGATCGCTTTTTCATCAGCGTCAGTCAGTTCTTTAATGAGCTTTCCGCCATTATTTTTTTGATAGAGTCGCCACCCAGAGACTCCGCACAAACCCATAGCCAGCAACAACAGCAATGCATCTTGCACCCACAACTCACCAACAGCACCACCTAAACCAATTGCTAAGGCTGCCATTTCCCAACCATCTTTGGGAATAGTGTCATTTTGAATGCGGGCGACTTCGTGCCAGAACAGCAAATTACGCTGATCCATAGCCAGCGTATCCCATTTCACCAAGTCAATTTGAATTTCTACCTGGTCTTTGCCAATTTCCTCGCTGCGGACCAGGGGTGGATTAACTTCAGTTGTACCTTCAACCGTGACCCAGCTTTGCAATTCTGGCGGTAGTAGACCTTTTAACCGCCGGAGTTCGCTCATTTCCGCTTTAGCAGAGGAAGTTGCATAGGATGTCATAATATCCAGCCCTAGAAAAGTTCAGTATATTGAGGGTATCACTTTGGAGTATAGCTATTTCATTAACAATTCTGCTTATTCAATCGGAAAACTTTTCCGCTTTTTTTCCAGCTTCCATGCTATGTCCAGCAATCCAGGTGCCTGTTGTTGAATGCTCCGTAAAGTAATTCGACATTTCCTGTATCTTGACCTGCTTCCATCACCTCCCTCAACCGAGAAATCGCTACAGAATCGACAAGCTGAACTAATCTGTAACAGACAATGGTTAAATTGTTGTTTTGTCAGAAATGATTCATCCAAAGGAAATTCAATGATAGCGCGGATTTCCCCATCTGATGGGTCATACTTTCATGGCAACATTTTTGTTTCCTTTAGAAGTGGCAAGCATCGTCGTAAAATTACAGCTTGATTGATGATATTTCACAGATCTAGTCTAACCTGTAGTCTTATCTTTGATTGGGTTGCTCCTGGAAACTGTTCTTGATTTGAAGTAATATTACGAAACATCCGGCATGAAGTCAGCAATCAGAATTTCCGTGCGACTCAGATCCCCGCCTTCTTAAGAAGTCGGGGATCTTGTTTGGATAAAGACAATAAAGCTTCCTTTTTTAAGGAAAGCCAGTGCCGTGCGCGGGTAAACGAGTAGTTTGAGGCAACGACCGTAGGTGCTTCCGCTCTTCTAGTATTAACTGAACCACATTAGAAGTTAAGGGTTATGAGTTATAAATTTTTATTTCCTATTACTCATGACCGATTACCATAAAAAAACTCTAACACTTATCTTATATGTCAGACTACTTTAGCCTAAAATCAGCAATCTTTGAAGAAGCTAAGAATCTGGAAACCGCGTTACCAATTAGAAACGAAGCTTGTAGACCAAAATTTTTTTTACACTCACATCCAACCTCAAAGGTTTGTCTTTTTTTCCACGGATTTACTGCTGGTCCCTATCAGTTTGAACCAATCGGGAAAATCCTATTTGAAGCTGGTTATAATGTCCTAATTCCCTTGCAACCTGGTCATGGAATAGCTGGAGATTGGAACCGAGACAATCCCCCTCCCTTACCTACAGAAGCTGAAGTTTATCAACAGTTCGCACTCTCGTGGCTGAAAGTTGCATTAAGATTAGGAGAGCAAGTTGTTATTGGAGGACTTTCCAGTGGTGGAACCTTAGCCGCTTGGTTGGGGTTGGAACGTCCTCAACAAATTGAGAAAGCAATACTATTTGCCCCCTACCTCAGTCAAAGCTCGATAGTTGATTTGCTTGTAGAAATTCTCTCTATTTATTATGAATGGCCAAATAAAGATAATCCTGGAAATTTTGGCTATAGCGGTTTTCGTATGCCTGCATTGCGATTATTCTTAAACATGGGCAAAGAACTTTTGGAAAAAGTAGAAAATCATCCAGCAGTACCAATGTTTGTGATTTCTAGTGACAGCGATCGCACTATTGACAAAAAGGAGTTACAAGCTTTGTTTGCATCCCTACTCAAACAGCAGTCAAAATCCTGGTATCACAGATTCGAGCAAATTTTTGAAATTCCCCATACCATGATGACTAAAGCTGAGGGTAATCAATACACAGATCTACTTATTTCCGTAGCTAAATCTTATTTAGAAAGCGATATAACCTGGGATGAACTGCTTGAAATTGGTCATCAAATTCTAAATGGTAAAAATTTTGCCACTGTCATACAAGAGTTAAATCTCACTTCAAGAGTTGCCCCAGATATCTCAATTTTACTGACAGTGATGGATAAAAAAACTATTATTGATGCTTACTATTGGACTTGGGAAAAAAAGAAGTTGGTTCGCGAATGATGTTTGCAAACTAAAAAACTCGTATCGTAACGTGGAAAGAAAAATGAACAATGAAAAAAGCTTGAACAGCAAGCAATAAGCAATTCCGTAGACGCGCAGCGGCTTCCTGCAGGGTATCGCAGCTTGATTTCCGCCGTCATGTACCAGCCATCATAAATTCCCTCAGTTATTTTTCTTTCCTTGTTCTTTGTAGGGTACGTTTTTGAGCGCCCCTACTCAGGATTTCTATGCACGCATAATTAATTTTTGCAACATTTCTATTGCATTTGCAATAATTCTTATACATCATCTTTGTCACACTCAACACTTTTTAGATACCTTGCTGGATTACCAACATATACGCTGTTCGCTGGTACGTTTTTGGTGACGACTGCGCCAGCGCCAATAATCGAGTTATCTCCGATCGCGACACCAGGAAGAATGATAGCACCAGTACCTATCCAGACATTTTCGCCAATCTCTACAGGTTTTACAATCACAGGATCATCGATTCTATTTATCGAATTGACTGGATGAGTCATTGTTGTTATCGAACAGTGAGATGCAATCAAAGTGCGATCGCCTATACGTACTCCGCCAGTAGCAACGATATGCGTGAACTCACCAATGCAAACGCGATCGCCTAGTTCAACTTTAGCTTCATCCACAATGCAACACAGTGGACTGATAAATCCAACTTTTCCACAGGATTTAAAAGATCTGACTCTTTTTCTCAAAAGAAAAGCATTATGTAATCTCGAAAATGAACCATAGACTAGCCAATAGAATTCCTGAATTAATATGTATGGATTAATAC
>JAQYWN010000535.1 GCA_029379265.1 Rhizonema sp. NSF051 | reverse complement strand
CCTATAAGTATGTTAAGCAAAAACAGCTAATAATATCTATTTTCTGATGCCTGCTAAAGATATTTTCCACAACATTGTAAAAAATGCGCTTGCAAAAGATGGATGGTTAATTACTGACGAACAATTTTTTATCCGTTCTGGAGGAGTAGAAATTTATATTGATATTGGAGCCGGAAAAATCATAGTAGCAGAAAGAGGTAGCGAAAAAATAGCAGTCGAAGTTAAAAGTTTTCTTAGTTATTCAACTATTTCGGAATTTCATATGGCCGTTGGTCAATTTATTAATTATCGGTCGATTCTGTCAGAAGAACAACCAGATCGCATATTGTACTTAGCTATACCTATAGACACTTATGAGTCCTTTTTTCGGCTACCTTTTACTCAGAAAATTATTCAACAATATCAAATTAGTTTAATTGTTTACGAGTCAGAAGAAGAGGTAATTGTCAAATGGATAAGGTAGAACGGTATCGGGAACATATTCAAAGATTGTTGACGGAGTATAGCAATTATAAAAGCATAAGTGAAGAAGTAGAAGCACAAGTAGTTTTTGATAGAGAACATGACCATTACCAATTAGTTCATGTTGGTTGGCGGAATATACGACGTGTATATGGTTGTGTGCTGCATTTAGATATAAAGGATGATAAAATTTGGGTTCAACATGATGGTACAGAAATTGGCATTGTTAGTGATTTAGAAGATTTAGGCGTACCGAAACAAGATATAGTTTTGGGTTTTCATGCTCCTTATAAACGTAAGTTTACTGGTTATGCTGTGGGTTAGCTTATACTTTAAACGGTCAGAAAGTGCGCTTTATTAAAAGTCTGGAATCGCAGATTGAGTAAGGAGTTTAGGTAGATAACAAAAAATTGCGAACGGCTTCGACAACAGCAGATGGGTATTCTTCATGCATCCCCAATGAACCGGAAATAACTGCACTTCTCACTCCTGGTAATGCCGCCAAAGCATCCATTTCGGCACGAGATTTAGACGGACTGGAGTCTCCAATAACCACCATAAGTGGTACTGTTAAATCTCGAACAAGTGCTATAAAATTGGCTTGGTTGTCTACAGCGTCTAGTTTACCTGTTACGAAAGCCGCTGGGGCAAATCTTGCTCCTGGTTGTTGAGTATTGCGCCACTTATGCTGGATGAAGCTTGGTGTGAGTCGATCTGCATCAACATAAACGTGACGACGATACATAAAATTGAGGAAAGACGGTGTGGTGTTCAGTTTATACAAACCTTGACCGAGAACAGGCGATCGCACTAACTCTTTAACCATCCCAGCGATCTGTTTATTTGCCCTCATTGTAGGTAGAGGACCGCGCCAAGTAGGAGCTACAAGCACAATACGTGAAAATACGGTTGTCATTTCTTGCGCTAGTTGCAAAACATAAGCTGCACTGTGACCTGCTGCAACTACAGTTACAGGGGTGTGCAATACAGAAGTTACAAAATCGAGGAGAAATTGGTGATACATCGCAGGGCTGTAATTTACACTCAGACGCGAAGATTCGCCAAATCCGGGCCAATCGACTGTGACAACTTGAAAGTAGGGAGATAACAGCTTGCCGATTTCGCCCATCTCCGAGCGCATGGAAACAGTACTAAAAGCAGGTAGTAACAAAAGGGTTTCACCTTTGCCCAGACTTTCATATACAACGCTAATTTGCTGGTTTTCCCAAATCCAAAGATATTCTTGAATGACTCCACCTAGATTGCTGGTAGATGCAGATAATGAATCGATTGACATTGCTAATTGCTGAGTATTGATTAGTTGGTGGATAATTAATGTTGATTGTTAATGGTTAATTGCACTCCCATTAACAATTAACAATTAACTATTAGCTGTTAACTAACATTCCAACGCCTTTTTTTGCATAGTTTTGAAAATATTGTAGAATCCGTTGGCGCGGGATGGCGTTAGGCTGACATTCAAACCAGTATCTTGAATGAAATCAGGAGTCAGTTGGACAATTTCAGTAGGAGTCAGTCCATTTAACCCTTCAACCAAAAGCCCAACAAGTCCTTTGGTTAACTGCGAATCAGAATCACCTTGAAATATCACTTTTCCATCTTCCAAGGCAGCCGTAATGTAAACTTGGGAAACACAGCCAGCAACTTTGTTTTCCGAGATTTTATCAGATTCGGAAAACTCATTCAGCCGCTGACCGTACCAGATCAGCTGTTCGTAACGTCGCTTAGGTTCAGAAGCGCGTTGGAAGCGTTGGACGATTTTGGCAAGACTTGGCGGTAAGGAATCTATAGAAGACATAACACAGGCGGCAGATTATCGCTCTCACCTTGAGTTTAAATTATTTTACAGAAATTTGCTGCAAAGCTATTGCATTCTCGCTCTCCTGTGCCTTTCTTCGGTCACCAAAGTACAAGAGCGAGCAAATTGTAGAGAAAAAGCACATTTTCATATTTAGCGGTGTGTGCAGTTTATCAGGACTACACCCACGCGGATAATTTCTACAAAAAATTTCACGTTGGAAAAAGGTAAAGGATTTTTTCCTTTTACCTTTTACTTACTGATTTTTTTGTCTAAAAAAAATACAATTGTCAGTTGAGTAGTCTGCCACATCAACTGTGTGGAACTTCTCTGTTGTCGATGCGTCTGGTAAGTCAGTCTACACCGATTAAACTTCGCACCCGATCAATTACTAGACAGGCATAGGAGCCATACCATGCAACTGACGTACCGAATTCATGCACCTTGGACAGTCACAGCCGAACAAGCGTATCGCCTCATCGCTTTCTGCATCTGTGAATTTTAATTCGGTGATCTGATTTGGATTGGCTTGCGCCACTTTCACGTCAGTTGTAGGTTTAACGACAGGAATATTATTGCTAACTTTTATACAGACCATGCGAGCGGTTGCGGTGTGGGGATGAGCTACGCAATTAAGATGAGTTCCTGTCGAATCTACTGTTTGGACTGCTTGAACTGGTCGGCTCATCACCACCATAGACATTAGAGATGTGAATACCACAGGAGTGGAAAGCAAGGTCAGAAGAAATTTTTTGTTCATCTGCTAAACAAATTTTGTGATTACAGAACTGACAGCATTTATCTTTTCACATCACTTGGTTATTATCAGTAAATTTTGTACCAGTTTACCTGAAATATATCAGGAAATACTTAGATTTGTGCAACCAAATGGTGAAATAACTGGCTGTCATCAACAGCCAGCTTCAGTCATCGACTCGCTCAGTGTCGGTCTGGTTCCCATCATTAGGTAGAATTAAGTTAAAAGAGTACAAAGTTTGAGCAAATTGTCTCCGTATAGGGAAGATAGCCCTTTCAAGGTGAGCATATGTACTATCACGATTTTTGCAGCATTTCAGCCATCTTCTGGAATTGAATAAAAAATCTATGTATTAAATTCCTGATTTTTGGACTGTAAATTAAGCGATAGCGATGCCCCTGGCAACGGCTGAAGCCGTATCGCCAAAATCACAAATTCGGGTTAAAAACATGATTTTTATATAGTCCCAACGTTCACCTTGAAAAGGCTGGTCCTAGTGATCTAAAAAATTTCCGAGTATTGATTAACTCAATATGTAGCATATTTGTAGTATTTGCGTAAGTGAGTTAAAGAATGAGTGCGATGTCTACGACAAGCCCTTCGGGTTCACAGTCGCCTACAGCGGGAAACCCGCCTGCAGCGCTGCTTCACCGCTAAGAGCGTCTACGCCTTCACTGATACCCGTAGCGCAGGAGTGTTAAAAATTGCCGCCACAGTGCAGTGTGACCATTATACCCAAATGTCATACCCGAAAACCCTTTTGGGGTAGCCAGCCTCGTGCGTCCAACCCAAGGATTATGTGTGGCTCAATTGCCTGTATGGAATAGCTTTAGGGTGTTACGGCGGCTCTCGCTTTGGCGTGTTCCGTGGCACGGGTTTGGCACAATCGCTCCCCCGCCTAGTCGCTTGGGTTGGTGACACACGGCGGTTGTTATTTACACAGCTTGTGTGCCCTAACGCAGTCCATCCTCGCTTGCATCTACGTCGTGGATGAACTGGATGAGACCCTCGAAATAAACCTTTTGGTCGTCATAAATTGCCAAGTGGCTACCCTGGGGACAGAAAAGATAGCGCCCTTTACTGACAGCCTTTGCCATCCATTCCATGTGTTCCGGGTCCATCGTATCATGTCGGCTACCAATGACCAGAATCGGCACAGTGATATGAGCGAGGTCGGCAGTGCGATCCCAGTGTAGGAGCTTACCCTTGACACCAAGCTCGCTTGGTCCCTGTAGAGGTACATAAATCTGTGGATTGAGATGATTGAATGCGCGGTTCAACGGATCTGGCCACTGGTCAGGTGGCATACGTAAGACATGGTGGACGTAGTGATGTGGGATTAGGAGTTCCATATAGCGCGGGTTCTCGTAGTCTTCAAGCTCTTCTAGATGCTTGAGCTCAGCCAGTACCTCCAAATCCATAGCTGGCATCAGCACTTTTTGTGCGTACTCGTTATAGGCAGGGATACTGGACATCATGTTGGAGATGATCAGCCCTTTCAGGTGCTGTTGGTATTTCAGTGCATATTCAATGGCTAGAAGCCCACCCCACGAATGACCATAGAGATAAAAATTCTCTCGATCCAACCCGAGATACTGGCGCACCTGTTCGACTTCCTCTAAGAAACGTGGGAGTTCCCACAAATCAGGCTCATCAGGATGATCGCTGTAGTACGAACCAAGCTGATCGTAGTAGTAGTACTCAAAACCAGCTTTAGGGAAGTAGCTGTCGAACGCCTCCAGATATTCGTGGGTCAAACCAGGTCCACCGTGCAGGAGGAGTACCTTGACGGTAGGGTTGTTGCCAATCCGCTTAGTCCAGACACGGAATGTCCCTTTCTCTGTATCTACAGGAATCATCTTCACACCGCCACTTAGGATATCGTCGCGGAGAGAGTAATCCAGATCTGTGTTCATATTCTACTTCTGGGTTGGTAAAAATTTTACTGTGAGCGCTCTTCGGCGAGGCTCAACCATACTCTCTGCGTAAATAGCCATTTAATGACCAATTGTTGCTAACAGTTTGTAAAAAGGTCCTGACTTGGCGTTATAAATTATCTGGATCATAACGTCGCACCGTTTTGATGGATACTTAGTATACGACAAATAAATTGATGTTATATATTGATGGTTTAGGGAAATATTATTATTGTCCTCTCAAACGTAATAGACATTTGGTATATTTCCCTTGCCCTGTATAGTTTTGAAGCTTATTTCTTCATCAAAAATGTTGAAGTCCCGTTAAGTATGAGTAAAATAGTTATTGCTACAATGTTCAATCCATCTCCTATATTTACAAATGTTATAAGCTACACAACAAATATATTTACAACAAATAGTGTTGCTGATATTTATTTTCCTAAGCCATCTAATTTAAAAACTGATAACTACTCATTTCCTGTTATACTGTTACTACAAGGTGCTAATGTAGATAAATCAGATTATTCAAATTATGCTAGTAAGGTAGCTCGTTATGGGTTTGTAGTAGTTGTACCCAATAACGCTCGCGCGCTACCACCATTAGGCAGAGGACTTTTTTCTCAAACAGAGCAAATTAATGCTGTTCTTGCACAAATGCGAACAGAAAATTCTAATTCTAATTCACCTGTTGCAGGTATTGTTAATACTCAAAAACTAGGATTGCTCGGTCATTCCTTTGGAGGTAGTGTAGGATTGTCGGCAATTGCGGATGTTTGCTTGCCTCGTTTTTGTTCTGAGCCTACAAGCTTACCGACTGAAGTCGTAGCTGCCGCCTTTTATGCTACGGCTTTAGTAATAACTCCAGATCCAAACGTTTTACCAGTGGAATATATCCCTATTAAT
>JAQYWN010000534.1 GCA_029379265.1 Rhizonema sp. NSF051 | reverse complement strand
GTAGGAAATTTTACTCTGAAATTCTTGTGAGTCAAATAACATACAATTTATATTCACCACTGTTACAATCGGTTTTTTCGGATTCGCAAGCTATAAAAAAAATATTTTATACTCAGTAAAAAATGGTTTGTATGGCGATGTCACAGGCATGCGTCTACGCCAAGCCCAAATTTTTTCTCCGTCCACAATTCGTTCGCGGGTGCTTCTGGGCGGAGATAAGAATTATTCAGTACGTATCAGGAGGCAGGGGAAGAAAAATGAGTTCTCTCCCCTATATACCTCCACAAATGACAACACTACTGAACCGTATTGTCTTTTCTGCTAACTTGACTTACAATGCGCAGTTCAAATCACCAGATTTCTGTGTAAAACGGATGTTCTCCCGATAGTCTACCGGACAATCTATGACTGCTGGAACTTCCTGTGCCAAAGCTTCTTTAAGGATAGGAACAAAATCAGTTGCAGAAGTCACACGGTAGCCTTTTAAACCCATGCTTTCTGCTAACTTAACAAAGTCAGGGTTGCTGAAATGCACGAAGGCTGACTTGCCTTTACCAAAGTAATTTTCTTGTTTCCACTCAACTAAACCGTAACCACCATCATTAAAAATCAAGGTGACAAAGGGAGTCCCGACACGCAAAGCAGTTTCTAATTCCTGAGAATTCATCATAAAACCGCCATCACCAGTTGCCGCAACAACTTTGCGGTTTGGATGAACGAGTTTAGCAGCTAAAGCACCGGGAATAGCAATACCCATAGCAGCGAATCCATTGGAAATGATACAAGTATTGGGACTATGGCAGTGATAATGACGGGCAATCCACATTTTATGTGCGCCGACATCAGATATCACAATATCTTCTGGTCCCATGACTTGCCGTAAATCATAAATTAATTTTTGTGGCTTGATGGGAAACCCCTCATCATGAGCGTGTTCTTCGTAATTAGCGCGAATATTTCCTCGTAAGTTAATAGCGTAAGGATTGGGTTTATTTTGACGATCTGCTAATTTCAAAATTTCATCAAGGGAATCAGAAATATCTCCCACAACTTCAATAGTGGGAATATAACTACTATCTATTTCCGAAGGAGTTGCCGCGACATGAATGATCGGAATCTTACCATCAGGATTCCATTTTTTCGGGGAAAACTCAATCAAATCATAGCCAATGGCAATCACCAAATCGGTGTTGTCAAAGCCACAGGTGATAAAATCTCGCTGCTGCAATCCCACAGACCATAAAGCTAAGGGATGAGTGTAGGGAATCACGCCCTTGCCCATAAAGGTATTGGCCACAGGGATATTCATCTGGGTGGCAAATTGCGTGACAGCATCGCTGGCTTGAGCGCGGATGGCTCCATTTCCAACTAAGATAATCGGGTTAACTGCTTGGGAAATTGCTGCTGCTGCGGCCCTGACACATGCAAAAGAAGCATAGGTTTTTTCGATGTTATCCTTACGTAAAGGTTTACCTTCTACCGACATGGCGGCAATATTTTCCGGCAAATCGATATGAACGGCACCCGGTTTTTCAGTTTGTGCCCGCTTAAATGCTTTCCGCACAAGTTCTGGTGTAATACTTGGTCGGACAATTTGCTTGTTCCATTTTGTCACTGGCGCAAACATCGCCACCAAATCTAAATATTGATGGGATTCGATGTGCATTCTATCTGTTCCCACTTGTCCGGTAATCGCTACCAAGGGGGCACCATCAAGATTTGCATCTGCTACGCCAGTCATCAAGTTTGTTGCCCCAGGACCAAGTGTAGAAAGACACACGCCTGCTTTTCCAGTCAAACGTCCGTAGACATCCGCCATAAATGCTGCACCCTGTTCGTGACGGGTGGTAATAAATTTAATGGAAGAATTTTTTAATGCTTCCAAAACGTGCAGGTTTTCTTCACCAGGAAGTCCGAAAACATATTGCACCCCTTCATTTTCCAAACACTGTACCAATAGTTCTGCTGTATTCATTACCAAACCTCAAAGCACGAAAAAACTTAGTAATCGGTAACTGGTAAGTGTTAAGAGTCATTTTTCATTACCCTTCACCGATCACCCATTACCTATTCCCAATTTCCTAATCTGGGCATCCGTCTGTTAAAGTTTACCCATTAGTGAAATAAGCGAGCGATTCCAGCATGAGAGAGCAGAAAACCCGCCTCTGCCATGCGACTCTTTCCACAAAATCCATTGCTATAACATTATTTGACCCACACTGTTTTAACATTGACAAACTCTTGTATGCCTTGAATGCTTAATTCTCTTCCGTATCCAGAACGCTTAATGCCACCAAAGGGCATTCGGGGATCGGATTTCACCATACTATTGATAAAAACTGCACCCGCTTCGATTTCTTCGATTAAACGATCGCGTTCTTGGGCATTCGTCGTCCAAGCACTCGCACCTAAGCCAAACGGTGTGGCATTTGCGAGTGCGATCGCTTCCTCAATGTCTGGAACACGGAATAGTAAAGCGACTGGACCAAAAAATTCTTCAAGTGCAGACGGACTACCTGGGGGGATATCCTTGATAATCGTTGGCGGATAGAAATTTCCCGGACGATCTGATAGGGGATGCCCACCGATCAAAACTTTTGCTCCGCTTTCGACACAGGCTTGCACTTGAGCGTCTATTTCTTTAAGAAGATCAGGCGTTGCGAGTGGTCCTAAGTCGGTATCTGGTAGCATGGGATCGCCAACTTTCAATGCAAGGAATTTTTCTAAGAGTAGCTTTTCAAACTTGTCTGCGATCGCCTCAACAACAATGAAACGTTTCGCCGCAATACAAGACTGCCCGTTATTTAACATTCTTGCTGTAGTCGCTGTGACAACTGCTGCCTCAATGTCTGCACTTTCTAACACGATAAACGGATCGCTGCCTCCCAATTCCAAAACAGTCTTTTTAATTTGTTTCCCCGCAGCAGCTGCTAAGCTTGCGCCTGCAGGTTCGCTTCCTGTTAATGTAGCTGCTTTTATTCGGTCATCGGCTATTAAGTCGGCAACTTTCAAAGCACCTATTAACAGCGTTTGAAACACGCCCTTGGGAAAACCTGCCCGTTGTATAATATCTTCAATTGCCAAAGCACACTGGGGTACATTGGAAGCGTGTTTGAGCAATCCCACATTCCCTGCCATAAGTGCAGGTGCGACAAATCGGAAGACTTGCCAGAAAGGAAAATTCCACGGCATAACTGCCAGAATTATACCTATTGGCTGATAACGCACGAAACTATGGCTGGCGTCAGTTTTCACTGCTACATCAGCCAAGAAATCAGCAGCATGTTCAGCGTAGTAACGACAAACCGAAGCAGATTTTTCCACTTCAGCGATCGCCGAAGTGAACGGCTTACCCATCTCCTGCGTCATTAACTTAGCAAATTCTGCTTTTTCCAGCTCTAATATGTCAGCAGCTTTTTGCATCCAGAATGCTTTTTTAGCATAATCAGTCTGACGGTAGTGCAAATAAGCCTGTTGTCCCAAATTTAGTTTATCGGCAATTTCTGCATCCGTATTTGGCTCAAAAGTTTTCAGCAACTCCCCGGTTGCAGGATTAATTGTGGCGATAGGCATGACCTAACCTCCCGTTACAAAATAGCATGAGGTAGTTCCTGATTCTGTCAAATCTCTCCACATGGAGACTACCTCCCAAATTCTAGTCTTTCAGCAAAGGTTTGGTTTGGTTTTATTAATATTTTGCAATCCAAACTATAACAAATTATACAATCTGTATATGTATTTGTATTTATAAAATTCAGTAGATGAAGGTAGAGGGTAGGTGGGAAACAAGGGTAAATAAATTCTCTTGGTTCAAACTCGGACATAAAAGTTTAAGTGAACTTTTGAGAAGGCGATCATACAATGCAAGCGATCGCACAGAGTGTAAGTACCTATCATTTGACATCATTAAAGCATCTTCGTGTGATAAACCTTAACTAATCGATCAATACCTTTAAAGCGGTAATCTCCTAATTTCTCAAAGTATGAGGGTTGTGAAAGCATTTGATAAGTAGCTTCACTCACAACACATTCACCAGGGGAACAAACTGCTTCCATGCGAGCAGCGAGATTAATAGTTGCTCCTAAGGCAGTATATTCTACTCTCTGGGAACTACCAACATCTCCAACCACTGCCTTGCCAGTGTTAATTGCAATCCGCAATTGCAGTGGTTCATGCCAAAAATCCTTGGCATTGAGTTTTTGTAAACGCGTGAGCATTCCCTGAGCGGCGGCAACAGCGCGATCGGCATGGTCCAATTGTGGTTCGGGCGCGCCGAAAAATGCCATAATGCAATCACCGATATATTTATCCAAAGTCCCACCATAGGCAAATACTTCTTGTAGCATCTCCTCAAATAAATTGTTGAGTAACTCGGCGATTTGAGTCGGCGTTAACCGTTCGGAAATTGCCGAAAAACCAACTAGATCGGCAAACAAAATGCTAATTTCACTTTCTTGTGGAGGCAAACGACCATTTGGTAAAGCGCCTACAGCGATTAACTGCTGTACAACTGCAGGAGAATGATAACGTTCCAGTCTTCGGCGGATCACTTCTTCGTTTTTGAGTTTTTCTACTAAAAGCCAACGTTGAACGCTTGAAGCGACAAGATTTGCTAAAGCTGAAAAAAAGCTGAGTTCTTCTGCACCTTCTTTTGCCCAATGATAAGAAGAAAAATTCGCATCAGCGTAGAGAACTCCGACTACCTTATTTTCATCCCATAAAGGCACAGCCATAGCACTGCGAATGCCTTTGACTAAAATACTATGTTCTCCAGCAAACCGTTCGTCCTTCTGTGCATCAGCTGTTTGAATAGCGACTTTTTCCTCAAATGCTTTTTGACAAATACTACGGCTAATCCAACTACCATCCGTCGGCAAACTTTGCTGTTGAGAAGCATTTCTTGTAGCAGCATTCATCAATACGAGTTTGCCGGAATGGCTAACATCGATTAATAATCCCAAGCGATCAATACTTTGAAGATAACGAAAAACAACTTGCTGCACTTGAGAGAAAATAGCCTCTATTGATGCCGCCCCACAGAGATTCTTTGCTATATCCACCAAGTCTTTCAGGCGAGCAATAGTTTTGTCTTTACCAATACTGCTTTCACCATCCGCTTCTATCCATTGCTGCTGCAACTGTTTGACGTTATGAACGATAGTTCTTCCCTGAGAAACTGCTCCCTTGTACTGAACTGTTGGCTGTTGCAAACGATTATCTGTCAACAAAACAACCACATTGACATCCCCCAGCCAAATAACGTCGCCGTGATGCAACTCTTGAGGAGAAGTCACAAAGCGTTCATTCAATTGCGTCCCGTTTTTGCTGCCCAGATCTTCAACAGTCCATTTACCTTTATCAGTTTTCATTAATCGAGCATGGCACCGGGAAACTCCTCCAGACGGTAAGTACAAATCACATTGCGGCAAACGACCTATAGTAAAGACATCTTGATGCACCGTTACCATTCTTTCGCTATTTCCCTCTTTTAGCCGCAGTTTCAGTTCAGTCATTGATGTTTATTAGATTCTTCCACAGAAGCAGGGAGTGCCAGCATTGCTTTAGCAAGGAATTTGCCAAGGGTTAGCCTTTTTCCTTCTCTTTATGACACTCGCAACGGCATTCCGACAACAATGTAAAAAATATTACTTATAAATAAAAATGCACGTATTTCATAAACAATGGCAGGGTAAGCCTTCATCTAGAAATCCACTTACGCAGAAACTTGATGATGACTGTGTGTACCTTGTTTCAGAGATTTGTTTTATTCAAAAACCTAGTTGATTTCATATCTTAGGCGTAAGTGCTCAAATATTGACTAGCTAAATAATGATATAGGGAAATTTTACAGATAGTCGCTAACC
>JAQYWN010000533.1 GCA_029379265.1 Rhizonema sp. NSF051 | reverse complement strand
AACCTAGCACTTAGTCAAGGAATTAACATTGAAGTTTCCAGGTGCAAGATCTGAGATGACTAACAATTAAAGTTTCTAAGTTGACAAAGAAACTAGTTAAAAAAAGTTCTCCATAGTTTTTTGCAGAACTCTCCAGAAACTCTAATGGTTTGAGGATAGATTCGATTTGTTGGATAATCTTAGGAGTTTTAAGTCTTTTAATTTGTTTAATCGTCATAATTCTGGATATCTAATATTTATGAAACCCCAAAATATGTATTTCATCGAGTGGGCGTTTTTTCTGGAGCGCTTCCTTATTAAGTTCCTCAATTTATAATTTGAAAAACCCGAAAATCATCCCAAAAAGCAATACAGAGCTAATCCAGACATTTTGAGTGAACATTTGATTGTAGGCAGTATTTGGAAGTTGTAAGTCTTGCAGCCGTATAAACTGCCAAATCCAAGCAATAGTTGCAATTATCAAGCTAATCCAGAAACTCAGTTGCAATTGCATCCTATAACCTAGCAAACCCAAGAGTAAGGCTGCAGTTCCATAGCAAATCATCACAGCAACAGGAGCATACTTACCGAAAAACAGAGCGCTGGACTTAACACCAATCCGTTGGTCATCTGTGCGGTCAGACATAGCGTAAATGGTGTCGAATCCCACAGCCCACAGCGCAGTTGAGCCACACAGCAACCAGGTATTAAATTCTATTTGCTCATTCACCGCAGTCCAGCTAGTCAAAACTACTTGGCCCCAAATTATTGCCAGTAATAACTGGGGAACTGGAAATACCCGTTTAGACAATGGGTATAAAATAATTACCGGAAGTGTTCCAACCCATAACCAGAACGAGAGTGGTTTTAGAGCAAAAGCCAGCATTGCATTCAAGCCCATAGAGATCACAGCAACCGCGATCCCGACAGAGACAGAAAGCGCACCAGAAGCTAAGGGACGCTCACGCGTTCTTTCCACTTGTGCATCAATATCTCGATCACACAAGTCGTTGATTACACAAGTTGTAGCACTAGTAGCTAAAGCAAAAAAAATGATCAGGTTAACAAGTGGTATTGATGGCATTCCCTTTGCTGGTAAAACAATACCCCAAAGGGCTGGAATTATTAGAATTAAACGTCCAGCGGGCTTTTCCCATCTGAGAAGTCGGACAATTTTATGCCAAAAAGGCTCTTTTCTTCCTTGAGATTCTGATTGAGTAAACATAAGTTTGCCCCCACTTCATTTGTAGTTAATAATGCCAAGTTCATCTTGATCGCGCCTACAGATTAAATCTGAATTTTTGAATTAGGAATTATCAATTGGTATTAATTATTCTGTCTGAGAATGGTAAACAGCTTATCTTTCGCATTTTAAATGTTAATCAACTATGATCCGCTTTTAGTTATTCGCTCTTTGAATTGATTTTCTCTTCACAATCCAATAATTCTGTAAAGCCTCAATAAACTACATAGTTATTTTCGCGCCCAGATTTGTGTTACACGAGGGATACCAAACAGTGTTGTTTCGTCCTCTGCCAACTCTCTTATTTGCTCTATAGTTTGCTTAATCTCTTCTGGTGTTGTTATTCCAGTTTCAATTAAAGCATCAGTTGCCTCTTTGAGTGACAAATCTATAAAACGTTTAGTTTCTTTATGAACTGCGACAGGCTGCACTAAAAAAATTTCTCGCGTCAGCAAGCCAGTATTTTGAAATATTTGGTAAAGCTTGCTTCCCATACAAAAGTGCTGGCCACGAGTGTTACCTAGTCTAAGGAAAAGCTCAATACAACGGTCGTAGCTAGAATTAGCAGGTTGACAAAAAGCAGTGCTAAAGTCGGCTTCCTCACACACTAACAACCCATTCGGCTTAAGTAGTGCCAGCATTTGTTCCAGTGCATCTTTAGGGCGAGTCAGATGGATTAGCAAAAAGCGGCAGTAAACTAGGTCAAAAGAGTTATGAGGTAATTCTGTATTGTAAGCGCTGCCTAAGACAAATTTTACATTGCTCAAGCCAAGTGCGTCTGCATTTCCTCGTGCCTGTTCTACCTGCTCTGTACTCACATCTACACCAATAACTGAACCGTTGAATCCAACTTGCTCGCCTAACCAAGTGGAAACACTTCCAATACCGCAACCAATGTCAGCTATATGCATCCCTTCGCTGAGTCCAACTCGCCTAAGTAAAAACTCTGTATATGGCTTATGGATTTGGTGAAGAATTTGCAATCGATTTGCGCCTACTTCTCCAGTAGCTAGTGTATAACGGTCATTTTGTCTCATTTTTTTACTCATTTTGGAACAGCTTGACTTAACTAATTATCCTTAAATCTGTCCGATATTGACCCTGACAATGCTAAATTCACCATAGTTATTGAAAATGAATTATCTGGCTTGAGTAGTACAGAGGTATTACATTGCATTACTTTATTTTAAATATGACAAATTCGTTGTATTCTGAGTATAATACTTCCTTTTGAATAAGAGTTGTATGTCTAACATAACTACTTTGAGAAAATTTTCACTTGTCGCTGCTGGCTCAGTATTACTTACTTTTGGAGCTTTTGAAGCAGCACAAGCCTCTAGTTTTGCAGTTTTCAATTCAGGTGTAAACAATTTTGCTTCTGGTAACAACACTGTAACTGTCTTGCCTAATAGAAAAAACAGTGGTACTACTAATGTTACTAATGGGTCTGAAGATTTTAGGAGAGTTTATGGATGCAAACCATATTGCATTTAGACCGAACAAACCCGTAAAACGCAAATAAAGAGCACAAATCTGTGATATTCCAACGGGACTGAACTCTCATTAGTTTAGTTTGATAAAGCTCTTTGTGACCTCTTCCGCCTTTAAGTTTGTTCACAATCAAATACCTGTTAACAAGATAATTTACGGTTGAGAATATCTTGTTAACAGATATTTTTGACATTCACAATACGCGTGTAAATTGAATTCAATAGAGTGGTGAATTATGTTGAATTATTTGCCAAAAGTATGCTCTAGTAGTTAAGGAGTAACAACTAAGACCAGTAGTGTGCTAATCTTTGTCAGAGCACTATACCTAAAAGTCGCTCTATGAACGGGTGAAAAGGGTTTTATTTATCAAAAATACGTCCCAGAAAAAAACTATAGCCCTGCTATATTGTCAATTCGTTTTTTTCGGAATATAAGGAATACCCAAATTCTCCACAGCCCTACGCTTGGTTTCCTCGCCACGCCGATCATACTTACTTGTCGTTATCGGCGAGGCATGCCCTGCTGCCCTCTACATACCAGCAACAAAACCTTGAAGCAATGTTGGGATTGTTCTTAGAGGCACAAGGGCATCCTTTACCTGAACACTGTAAAACGCGCGTCTGCCAGTGCCTTAAGCCGATTTCGATTGGGTTTATGATTGGTCAACACTCTCGCGTAATTCGTACTACTCGTAACCGTGTTATTCAAGAAATTTTATCTGAGCGTCCATTGGGACGCAAACCATTTTTACAAGTAATTATAGACCTGACCACTTTAGAGAAGTTTGGTAAATTCAAGGCATTTCAAAATTTAATCCGCGTATACAACGGAAAACGAGGTTTGCACGCTTGTTGTGGTGTCGAGAGCGTTGTTGGTCGCGAAGGAGTTCCTTGGAATTTTCGTGTCTGGAGGGGAAAAGGGACAGCCTCTCCTGCACAATTGGGATTAAAAATGGTCAAATCTTTGCCTAAAAAATTAACCAAGCATTTTCAGGTGATGGTTCTCGTAGACACAGGCTTTGATCGTTGGTTGGTATTGTCCCTTATTTCTTATGTCTTGGCGCACTGGGCTTATTTATCAACAGCGATCGCCCTCGACGAGCTACCCGATTGGGGAAACGCCGCAAAAATTGCATTCCAAACAATATTTCCACACTTGATCGTGTTACTTCTTTTACAAGACATTGAACACCTGCGAGAACTGGCACTTAGTCAAGGAATTAACATTCGCTCTTTCCAGGTGCAAGATATAAGGTAAGGGTACAGCAAACTCACTAACAAATTCACACTTGCTCTGAACGATGAAACTGTCAATGAGTTCATCAACAATCTGCTCAATCAAGTTATACATTTTGTTGATCCGCGCACTGGTGAATAAGGCATTCACCTCTACGCGGAATCGCTCGTGTTCTGGCGGATCTGCTGTGAGCAAGGTGTTCATCTGAGGCCAACCTTGAGCAAAGATTTTCTGCAACTCATCATCCTGTTCTTCTTTGCCAGCCAGTAAAGTAGAGAAATTGCTAGAAAATACGAGAGTATTTTCTAGCAATTTCTATTACCAAGTCATAGCGGGTAATAACAAAGAGCTTGGCGTCAGTTCTGGGGCTAGGTAGCTCCTCCCAAACAGTCCTCAACCTTATATTTCAGGCTTTTTAATTTTTAATGCATGCGATCGCGCAGCGTTTCATAGAGAAGAAATTGCCGCTAAAACTTCAAGAAAAACCCAGGCTGGGTTGCCTCATAATAATTTGCACAAAAAAACTCAAATCCAAAACATACACCCACCAACCATAATGCTAGAGCAATGTCGCGTTCCCGCACCTGAACTAAATTAGCAACCAATTCCTTGAACCTAGTTTTATCTAGGTTCTGATGTTGGTAAAGTTCTGATTGTAGTTTCAAGAAAATAATTATTGATACGGCACTCAATTTAATCTTTAAAGCACTATCGAACAAACTCGTCACATCATCAGCTTTTTCCAATAAATAGTAAAGTTTAGCACTTTTATTGTCGTGGGCAATTCCTTTCAAACAGGAACGATATTTATCCAGCAACTCAGCGATATCATCCTTACCTGAGTACAGCTTACTAACGAGCACCCCAAAATCATAAAAATAGCCAATATCAGTAGTTGGCATGACTTCATGACGGCTATAGCACATTAAGTTTTCGATTAGTGTGCCATCGAGGGGAAATTGTTCGCCACGGTTACTTCTAGATGCACCCGACAAAGCATCATCTTCGAGCAATTTTATAGTATCTTGGTATTTAGCCATATCCAATCCAGCAATCTTGAGTAATGCCGCACCACCCATCAATGATGAAGATGATTGTCGTCTTTGAACTGAGGCATTAATATAACTCTCGAATATTGGCTCGGCTAAGTTAATGTTGCTATCAAGTCGTCCCTGAAGCAAACGTTTACCGCGTTCGGTGATTGGGTAAACACAATCCAAATTGTGTATGGAAATATTGATAAATGCAGGTTTACCTTCATCAAAGCAATAGTGCGGGACTTTTGAAGTATTTTCAACTCTTGCAATTAGGACTTCGTAATCTTCATCATAGTCAGGCACTGCCTCCACTACTCGTGCTGCAACTCTATCTAGTTTAGAAATATCTTTAGCAAAATATTCATCGACAATTGGGAGCAACCGAAATTTCATTATTTTCAATTCGGAGCGACGGTACCACAACAAAAATTCATTATAAGTAAGCGGTAAAAGATATTTCATTAGAAGAAGTAATCCTCAGTAGCAGCAACTTCAACTTGCTTCTTAATCGGTAATTCAACGATTCGTAATAAGTTATCGGGTATACGGGTAATGTAAGGATGAGGTTTACCTGTATAAGATAGATACAAGTTGAGTCGGCTTCTTGTTAATGCCACGTAAAATAAGTTGTTAGCTATATCTTGGCTGCTCCAAATAGTTGCATCCGCACACAAATTTGGCAACAATACTGTTTCAAAATCTAATCCTTTGGCACTATGGTAAGTGAGTAAATGTACTTTAGATACATCATTTAAATCACCATAGCCCCCACCTAAATATTGCATATTCAAGCCACATTTAGATAGGTAGCTATTCAAATCATCAAAGTCATCCCCACCAAATCTATTTGTTTTTAGTTGCCATTCATCAAAATTATAT